>JBKQOA010000053.1:0-19965 GCA_052145735.1 Limisphaerales bacterium | reverse complement strand
TCTTGCGGAGCTTTCGCAAGGCGAGATTCTGAATCTGCCGGACGCGCTCGCGCGTGACGCCGAATTTAACGCCGACTTCCTCCAGGGTTTTTTCCGTGCCGCCATCGAGACCGTAACGATAGCGCAGAATCGTCGCCTCGCGCGTGTCAAGATGCTTGACCATGTCCTGCAACATGCTGACGACGGTCTTGTCCTCGAGATTGTCGTAGGGCGACGTGGCATTCTCATCCTGAACCACATCGGAAAAATTGTTCGAGTCGTCGTCGCCGATGGGCGCGTCGAGCGAGGCGGGGCGGATGGCGGCCAGGCGCATCTGCCGCACCCGGACGGGGGTCATGTCGAGTTCGTCGGCCAGTTCCTCGTCGGTCGGCTCGCGGCCGAGTTCCTCCTGGAGGCGCATGGCGATGCGGCGCATCTTGGAAATCTTGTCCACGAGATGCACCGGCAGGCGGATGGTTTTGGACTGGTTGGCGAGGGCGCGTTTGATGGATTGCTTGATCCACCAGGAACCGTAGGTCGAAAGTTTGCCGCCTTTTTTTGGGTCGAACCGTTCGACGGCCTTCATCAGGCCGATGTTGCCTTCGCTGATCAAATCCAGGAGCGGCAGGCCGATGCCTTCGTAATCGCGCGCGATTTTCACGACCAGTCGGAGGTTGGCCTTGATCATCTGTTCGCGGGCCTTTTTGTCGCCCTTCTTGATGCGCGCGGCCAGTTGAATTTCCTCTTCGGGCGTGAGCAGTTTCACCTGGCCGATTTCGCGGAGGTAAAGTTTGATGGCCGTGTCGGCGTCGTAGCGCGTGGCTTCCTGGCGGATGAACCGGGCGGTATCGCCTTCCGTGACCGGCTGGGGCGCGGCGGGCACGGCGGGCACGGCGGGCGCGGGTGCGGCAAATTTTGCGCGGCGCAGGGCAGCGGATGGCCGGATTCTGCGCCGTTTGGATTTGACTGCCTTGTGTTTTTGCCTCTTGGCCGCCATACAACGGGACAAACGTTACGTTCTAAACGCCAGCCGGCAAGAAAATTAACCAGCAACTATCGCCGGCTGTCGCGGGCCAGGGTGATGTAATAAAGCAGCGTCAACATGCTGCTGACCAGGGCGGCCACGTAAGTGAGCGCCGCGGCGTCCAATACGCGGCTCACCCCCGCGCGTTCATGCTCATGTACGAGGCCCAGCCGGAACAATTGTTCCTTCGCCCGGCGGCTGGCGTCGTATTCCACCGGCAGGGTGACCAGTTGGAACAGCGTCATCACCGCGAAAACCACAATGATGATGGGCAGAACAATCTTCAGCAGGCCCATGAAAATGCCGATGAAGAAAATGCCCATGTACGCGGCGCTCGCAAACTGGGTGATCGGCACCAGCGCCATCCGCACGTTGAACAGCCCGTAGGCTGCCTGGTGCTGGAGCGCATGGCCGGACTCGTGGGCGGCGACGCCCACGGCGGCCACGGTCTGGCCGTGGAAATTTTCCGAGGAGAGGAACAGGGCGCGCTTGGCCGGGTCGTAATGGTCGGTCAGATGGCCGGGGACTTCCTGCACCGGCACGTTGTTGAGGCCGGCCCGGTCGAGGATTTCGCGCGCGGCCTGGGCGCCGGACAGGCCGGAGTCCACCGGCACCCGGCTGTATTTGCCGTAAGCCGAGGACAACTTGATTTGCGCCCAGATGCCGATGAGCAATCCCGGAATCGCGAACAACCAATATACTGGATCGAACAAATTAAACATAATTCAGTCAACCAATGGACAGCACGTTGGCTGTTTTCATTCAACAAGCTGGCGGCGTGCCAGTTTCTTTTGACGAATTTACAGGACTTTGCGCCGGTTGAAAATATTTTTCGCGCCAACGTGGCGCAGTTGAGACCCGACGGGTGGCACAATGGCCGCTTTTGCCCGCGGGCAAATTTTTCTGGAAAACGGCGTTTCTTTTCGCCATCCTCCCTCGCCCGTTATTTTATGGATGTAAAGCTTCCCAAACTCGGCGAAGGAGCGGATTCAGGCGTCGTGGTCAATGTCTTTGTGAAAGAAGGCGACCCGGTGGCCCGGGATCAGGCCATCCTGGAATTGGAAAATGAGAAGGCCGTGGCGTCCATCCCGTCCACGGCTGCCGGTGTCGTCACCAAAATCCATGTGAAGGCCGGTGACAAAGTCAGCGTCGGCCAGCGGCTCATCACCCTGGACGGCGGGGCCGGCCCGGCGGCGGCGCCGGCCAAACGCGCTGCGGCAAAACCGGCGCCCGAACCGGAAGCACCGGCCGAAGCCGCAGTTGAGGAAGACGAAGAAGAAATTCCCGCCCCGGTCGCCGCGCCGGTGGCATCGCCGTCCCTCCGCAAGATGGCGCGGGACCTGGGCATTGATTTGTCCAAGGTGCGCGGCAGCGAACCGGGCGGGCGCATTGTCCTGGGCGACCTCCGCGCCTACATCCAGCGCCTGGTCAGGGCGGCAGCCAGGCCCGCGCCCGCCGCGGCGGGCGCGCCGGTCCGACCGGCCGCCGAAGCGATTGATTTCTCGAAATGGGGTCCGGTGCGGAAGCAGCCGCTGACACCGTTGCGCCAGGTGATTGCGCGCCGGATGTGGGAAAACTGGAACGCGATCCCGCACGTGACGCAGTTCGACGATGCGGATTTCACGCGGCTGAATGAACTGCGCAAGCAATACGCGCCGGCCTACGAGAAAAAGGGGGCCAAACTTACGCTGACGCCGCTGGTGCTCAAGGCGCTGGTCGAAACGTTGAAGCGGCATCCGGTTTTTAATTCCAGTCTCGACGAAGCCGCGCAGGCGCTGGTCATCAAGGATTATTTCCACATCGGCATCGCCGTGGACACGGAGCAGGGTTTGATTGTGCCGGTCATCCGCGACGTGGACAAAAAAAGCGTCCTGGAGCTGGCGAAGGAGTTGGAACAACTCGCGCAACGGGCGCGCGAGCGCAAGGCGACCGGCGACGAACTCAAGGGTGGCACATTCACGATTTCGAACCAGGGCGCGATTGGCGGGGCGCACTTCACGCCCATCGTCAACAAGCCGGAGGTGGCCATCCTCGGCCTCGGGCGCGGCGCGCTGAAGCCGGCCGTCCACGACGGCAAGATCGAGGCGCGCCTGCTGACGCCGCTGGGATTGTCGTACGACCACCGGGTGATTGACGGCGGCGCGGCGGCGCGGTTTATCGTGGATTTGGTGAAGGCGATGGGGGATTTCAAAGAGGAAATGGTGAAATTGTAATCGTCCTCCTCCTCGTTCTCGTCCTCGTAATCGAATGAACACATATCAAACAGAAAAAAGCGCGGCAACGAAGGTGTGGGCGGCCATGTTCGACCACGAAAAACTGGATGCTTATCAGTTTGAATTGCGTTTCATCGCATGGGTGACGCCTTTGTTGGAAGAGGTTTCGGCTTCGGCGAAAGGCAAAACCCGCGAAGTTTGCGACCAACTGGACCGGGCCAGCCTGTCAGCATTGCTCAACACTGCGGAAGGCAACGGCAAACGTCAGCGTCCGGTGCGGGCGAAGTTCTTTGATGACGCGCGCGGTTCGGCCACGGAATGCGCAGCCTGTCTGGATGCCTTGGTTGCCAAACAGGTGGCAACTGAGCAACGCATTCTTGATGGAAAGAAGATGCTGGTGCGAATTGTTTCGATGTTGTGTGGATTAGTGGATCGTTTCGATGTGCCAGGACAATTGCACGAAGACCCCACGGAATACAGGGTTGGGGACCAAGAAAAGTGTGAATCGAGGACGAGGGCGAGAACGAGAACGAGGAGGACAAAGATTTAAGTATGGACCCAATCAAAACTCAAATCGTGGTCGTTGGCGCGGGGCCGGGCGGTTACGCGGCGGCCTTTTACGCGGCTGACCTGGGCATGAAGGTCATTCTCGCCGAGCGCGAGAAACGGCTCGGCGGCGTCTGCCTCAACTGCGGCTGCATCCCGTCCAAGGCGCTGCTTTATGCGACCCACCAAATCACCGCCGCGCACGATTCGGCCCATCGCGGCATCACGTTCGCGCCGCCGGCGGTGGATTTGCCGAAGCTGCGCGCGTGGAAGGAATCCATCCTGGAGAAACTCGGCGGCGGCGTGGCCACGCTGGCCAAGATGCGCGGCGTGCAGGTCATCCAGGGCCGCGGGTATTTTGAGGGGTCGCAGACCCTGCGCGTCGAGACGGAGCAGGGGCAGCAGTTTATCGAATACGAAAAAGCGATCCTGGCCGTCGGTTCGCTGGCGGCCATGCCGAAGATGTTCGACCTCGGCAATCCGCGCATCATGACCTCCACCGGGGCGCTCGAAGTCGAAGACATTCCCGAAAACCTGCTTGTCGTCGGCGGCGGTTACATCGGCATGGAACTGGGCACGGTCTATGCCGCGCTGGGCAGCAAAACCGTGCTGGTCGAGGCGCTGGACACTATTTTGACCGGGGCCGACCCCGACCTGGCGCGGCCGGTGGTCGCCAACGCAAAAAAAATGTTCAAGGAAATCCGGCTCAAGGCCAGGGTCACCAAAATGTCCACCGCCGGCAAACAAATCAAGGTGGAGATGGAACACAACGGCCAGCAGGTGTCCGAACTTTACGACCGCGTGCTCGTGGCCGTGGGCCGCGTGCCGAACAGCGCCGATATTGGCCTGGGCAACACCAAGGTCGAGCTGGATGAAAAAGGCTTCGTGAAGGTCAACCATCACCAGCAGACCAGCGATCCGAACATTTACGCCATCGGCGATATCGCGGGCGGGATTTTGCTGGCGCACAAGGCGCACAAGGAGGCGCGCATTGCCGTGGAGAACATCAACGGCGAGGACGTCACATTTGAAAACATCGTCATTCCGGCGGTCGTGTTCACCGACCCGGAACTGGCGTGGTGCGGGCTGACCGAAGCCGAGGCGAAGGCTAAAGGCGTGAAATACGAGGTGTCGAAATTTCCCTGGGCGGCGTCGGGACGGGCGTTGTCGTTCGACCGGACGGATGGCCTGACAAAGATGCTGATTGATCCTGAAACCGGCCGCGTGCTCGGCGTGGGCATCTGCGGTGCGGGCGCGGGCGAATTGATCGCCGAGGCGGTGCTGGCGATGGAGATGGGCGCAACCGCCGAGGACATTGCGCTGACGGTGCATCCGCATCCAACGCTGTCCGAGACGTTGATGGAATGCGCCGACGCATTTTACGGCCACGCAACGCACACCATCTCGAAGAAAAAGCCGGCAGCGTAACATCGTCCTCGCTTGCCGCGCCGAAGCGTCTGCGCGTAGGCTGGGGCCTCGTTCTCGTTCTCGAAACGGAATGGAGCAATGACGAACCGGCTCGCGAGGACGCTCGCCCCACCAAATGACCCATTACGCTCGGCCCGGTGGACCCGCCGCCGCGTGCTTGGTGGCGTGGTTGCGGAGGTGGTTGAAATTCCCCTGTTCGCAGCAGGCCACGAAACCTTCCGTGACGGTTTTGAGTTCCTCCCAGCGGGCGCGGATTTCCTTGGATTCCGCCGGCGTTACCTGATTGTCGTTGGCGGCCATGGCGACGACGTGGAGCAGGTCGGCGAATTCCTGGACGATCTGGTTGGTGGCCGGAATCAGAAAATGCGGATGCGGCGTGTTTTTCGGATTCAGGATGAAAAATCCGCCGGCGCGCTGGCAAATCCATTGCACCAGCCGGTGGTCGCCGGTGCTGGCCAGCAGGGCTTCGATGCGGTCGAGCGGATTGCCCGTGCCGCTGCCGGCGGCGTGGTTCGGCGGTTCGGCCCATTTGTAAACCATGGAGAGCGACAGGCCGAGGTCGGCGGCGACCTGTTTGGGGGCCTTTTTGTCAAAAACCTCGCGCAACAATTCGTAGGAATGCATGGCGGAAACGATGGGCAACCGCCCGGAACTTGGCAAGACCGAAGGAACGGGAAGTACAATCGTTGAATGCCCCTTTATCGTCCTCGTCCTCCTGCTCGTCCTCATTCTCGATTTCAGGGCTAATTTCGAGGACGAGAACGAGGACGAGGACGATTTGAAAACGCTTACAAACTTGCCGTCAAATTATAGATGCGCTTCCGGGCGGGGTGGTGTTTGATAAGCACAACGTATGAAACACAACGGTGTAATCCACCATTCCTTTCCGGCTTGCTTTGGCGGCGGGTTCGGTTTCTACTCGCTCCAACTACAACCCAGCGAGGACCTATGAACTTTCTTGTCTATTCCATCTGCTTCGGAGTCGGGCTGGTTTTCACCCTGGCCAGCGCGGTGTTCGGCCATGTCTTTGGCGGGCATGACGCCCACGCAGACGTGGGCACCGGCGGTCATGCCGAAGCGGGTTTCGAACAGACCGGCATGCCAGGCATCTCGCCGTTCAGTCCCACCACCATCGCCTCGTTTGTCACGGCGCTGGGCGGATTGGGGATGATTTTTTCCAGCATCAATGCCACCAAAAGCGTCTGGATCAGCGCGCCGCTGTCCATCCTGGGCGGACTCGTCATTGCCGCGGGGGTGTTTTGGCTGTTTGACATGGTTTTCGGCAAATTGCAAAGCTCCAGCGAGTCGCGCGTGGCGACGCTGCTGGGCCAGATGGCGACCATCATCACGCCCATCCCGGCCAACGGCGTCGGCGAAATCGCCTACGTGCAGAGCGGCACGCGTTACACCGCTCCGGCGCGAACGGAAAAGGGTGAGCCCATCGCTACCGGCCAGACTGTCAAAATCACTCGCGTTGTCGGCACGCAATTTTACGTCCAGTCCGCTTAACTTCAAATCATTGAAACTCAAAACCAAACTTCTATGAATCACTTACCTCTACTGGCAGAAATTATCAGCAACCTCGGGGTCGTCGCCGTGGCCGTGGTCGGCATTGTCATCGTCATCATTGTTTTCATGGCCGTCTGGGCGAGCCGTTACACCAAGGTGGGCCCGAACCAGGTGCTCGTCGTTTCCGGCCGCAAACATGCGGTGGTCGGGGCGGATGGCGCGGTGCAATACCGCGGCTTCCGCGTCGTCAAGGGCGGCGGCACCTTCGTCATTCCCGTCATCGAAAAGGTGGACGTGCTTTCGCTCGAACTGCTGACGATTGATGTGCAGACGCCGGAGGTTTACACCAGCAAAGGCGTGCCCGTGAAGGTGGACGGCGTGGCGCAAATCAAGGTCAAGGGCGACGACGTTTCCATCGCCACCGCGTCGGAACAATTCCTGAGCAAAGCCGTGGAGGACATCAAGAGCATTGCCATGCAGACGCTCGAAGGCCATTTGCGCGCGATTCTCGGCACGATGACGGTCGAGGAAATCTACCAGAACCGCGACGCCTTCGCCCAGAAGGTCCAGGAAGTGGCTGCCGGCGACATGGGCAACATGGGCCTCGGCATTGTCAGCTTCACCATCCGCGACATCCGCGACACCCAGGGTTATCTTGACGCGCTCGGCAAACCGCGCATCGCCCAGGTCAAACGCGACGCCATCATCGCCCAGGCTGAGGCTGACCGCGATTCCGTCATCCGTTCCGCGCAGGCCAATCAGGCCGGGCAGGAGGCGAAGTTCCTGGCCGACACGAAAGTTGCCGAGGCGCAGCGCGATTATCAATCCAACGTCGCGCAATATCAGGCGACGGTGAACGTGCAAAAGGCGCAGGCCGACCTCGCGTACGATTTGCAGAAATTCAAGACCGGTCAGCTTGTGAAGGCCGAGGAAGTCCAGGTCAGCATCGTTGAGAAGCAGAAGCAGATTGAATTGCAACAGCAGGAAATCCAGCGCAAACAGCGCGAACTGGAAGCCACCGTGCAGAAGCCCGCCGACGCCGAACGTTACCGCGTCGAGACGCTGGCCAACGCGCGGAAATTCCAGCTCGAAACCGAGGCTGCCGGTACCGCTTCAGCCACGAAGGCAACCGGTTTTGCCGGCGCCGACGTCGTCAAGGCGACCGGTCTCGCCGAAGCCGACGCGAACAAGGCGCGCGGTCTGGCCCAGGCAGAAGTCATCGAGGCACAGGGCAAGGCGACCGCCGAGGCGATGCGCGTGAAAGCCGAGAGCTTCAAGCAATACAACGAGGCGGCGGTCATCGAAATGATCGTGCGTGTGATGCCGGAAATCGCGGGCAAGATCAGCGAACCGCTGAGCAAGACCGAGAAGATGGTCATCATCAACAGCGGCAACGGCCCCGGCGGCGGCGCGAGCAAGCTGACCGGCGACGTGACCACCATCATCAGCCAGTTGCCGCCCGTGCTGGAAAGCCTGACCGGCGTGAAGTTTGAGAAATTGCTGGAGCAGGTCCCCGCGCTCAAAAAAGCGATGGCAAAAGGTGACGATAAAGACAAATAACCAAATTCCAGTAGGAGCCGAGGTGACGAGGCTCAAATTGAAAGAAGTCAGAGACTCCTTACGTCGTCTCCTACTGTGGGGATTATGAAAGTCTGTCGATCACAGAATGACCGGGAGCTGGCCGGAGTTTGCGGCGGGCTGGCGGAGCATCTCGGCTGGTCACCGTCCCGGCTGCGTGTGGTCTGGGTGCTGGCGACCATTTTTACCGCCTTTGCCGGAGTGGTAGTTTATTTCGCGCTCTGGTTCCTGATGCCGAAGGCGCCGTTGCCGCCGCCGGCCTTTGAATCGCCACCGTTGCAGCCGTGGAAGAAAACGGCTTGAATATTATGGCGGAAAATGAACAAGCCAAAGTCTGTCCTCTTTGTGCTGAAACGATAAAAGTGGCGGCGAAAGTTTGTCCGTTCTGTAGATCACGGCAAGGCCGCTTTACAGTTCTCAAAGGAGAACTCACAGGCGCTATTGTTACGATTACGTTGTTTGTCGTGCTATTATGGATGCGTTCATTGTTGTTTCCTGATGACTCTGACTCGACATCTGCGGTTGATTTCATCCGACATCGGGACGAATTGCCGGTTGTGCGCACTGTTTTGGAGCGTGCGGAAGGACATCAGCAATTCTGGTTGAGTGGGTTTGTGACCAACAAAGGTGATCGCCCGTGGCGGGTCCATGAATTGGAAGTGCGACTCCTCGATGCCCAGAGCAACTTGCTCGATGTGCAGCACCGGCCTTTTACCAAAGATAACGCGTTTGTCATCCAACCGAACAGTGAACATGCGTTTCGGATCGAACTCTACGGCGTTCCTAATTCGGCTAAAGGCGCTGGCCAGAATGTGCGGGTTGAATCTGCCACCGATGGTCGCAAGAATTACGATCCCAATTAATGCCAACATTCCGCCATGATGAAGGAATCCCAACGTGAACACTGAAAAACAGAAAGATTGTCCTTATTGTGCCGAGACAATTCCGGTGGCAGCCAAACTCTGCCCGCGTTGCCGCCAGTGGTTGTCGCTCCGTTCATTTCGCCATCCAGTGGTGATAATCTGCGTTGGTATTATCTTTCTGTTCGGCATGGGAATTGGAATATCGAGGTTTTTCGACCGGTTGGTGAACCCACCTCCGTATTATGATGAGCTTCTTGGTTCAATTAAGATCGTGGATTCCAGAATGAATTGGGTTGAGAAGGAAACAGAACCGTCCGGCAAGGAAAACCTGATCTACATCACTGGGGTCATTACCAACCAAAGCCCGGTGGCGTGGAGACATATCGAATTCGAATGCCGCTTCTTTGACACAAACGGAACAATGATAGATGCGGCTAACGGTTTTTCTTATTTCACAATTCAACCAAACGACAACTCTGCCTTTCGTGTCTCAGTTGTGCCGACTGCGCCGACAAATCAGTATGCTTCCTTCAAGGTTTCTGCAACAACGGCGCGAAATGTAAGAGGTTGGTTCTAAAATCGTAGAGATTATGCGCCTGTTTGAAGCCATCATTGATGCCAACCACCGGGCGGTGGCCGGGGACGCGGAAGCCGGCCTGCATCCGGCGGATTTCGCGGACGAACTGCCGGTCATCGCGCTCTCGTGCATTGACCCGCGGTTGAACGCGTTTTTCCCGAATGTGCTGGCGCTGCCGCCGGACCAGTTCATCTGGCTGCGCAACGCGGGCAACATCATCTTCGATCCCATGAGCTCGATGACCCGCACGCTCGCGCTGGCCTGCGCGGTCAAGGGCGGACGCGAAATCGCCATCATCGGCCACACCGATTGCCTGGTCGGCAAGACCACCACGATGCAGTTGCTCGACCGGTTCAAGGAGCTGGGGATCGAACGGCATCTGTTGCCGGACAACCTCAACGAGTTTTTCGGCCTGTTCAGCAGCGAACGGCAGAACGTCATCAAAAGCGCCAGCATCGTGCGCAGCAGCCCGCTCATCGGGCCGAAGATACCCGTGCACGGTCTGTTGCTGGACATCGAGACGGGCCGGCTGGACTGGATTGTGAACGGTTACGAAGCGTGGCAGGCGGCGCCCGCCCAGACCGGGGCGGCCAAGGCTGCCGGCCCGATTGCGGGTGCGCTCGGGTCGCTGGGCGCGTTCAACCTCGGCGAGATGAAATTTCCCGAAGCCAAAATCGGCGAACTGGCGACGAAGGCGGAGGATTGGCTGACACAAAAAGTTGAAAAGGTCGAGGAAGCCCCGCCCGGCACGCCGGAAGCAAAGGCGGCGGTGGCCCAGCAGGTGGTTGAGTACGCCAAGAAGCACTGGCCGACTCCGCCCGGCGCGCAACCGACCGTGCCGCCGAAAATTCCGCTGCCGCCGCCCATCCGGCCCCGCCTCACCCCGAATCGCGGCCGGCGGTGAGGGTTCGGAGTCCCGCGTTTACGCGGCGTTTGCAGAAGAATCGCTCTCGTCCTTGTTCTCGCCCTCGTATTTTTTACCCAAAGATCGAGGACGAGGACGAGAACGAGGACGATTGTGGAAGTATTCTGACCGTCTGAAGATAGAACTTCGAACCTTTTCGTGATTGAAAGCGCCGGTCGGCCGGGTAGAATCAGCGCTCCAATGGTTCGGGGCGTAGCGTAGCTTGGCTAGCGCGCTTGCTTGGGGTGCAAGAGGTCGTGAGTTCAAATCTCACCGCCCCGACCATTTTTCATTCCTCCGCCATCTCCGGCGTCAACGTGAGGTTCAGGCTGCCGAAATCCACTTCGAACTGCTGGTCGGGCCGGGTGACGACCTTCATGACGTTCAGCCCCGTGGTTTTGCCGTCAGCCATTTTGGATTCGAGCACCATGGTGAGTTGCAGATGTTTGGGGTCGATCAAGTGGGGGGTGATGGCGCAGCTTTTCCCTCCGCCGAGCTGGATGCGGGTTTCAAAATGGTTGGTGAGCTGCACCACGCCCAGGTCCCGGGTCCGCGAAGACACCTTGACTGCAGGGACGGGGTTGGTGGCGACCGGGACATTGGTCACCACCGGCGCGGCGTTCGTGATAATTTCCACCGGCGCGGCCGTGTCTTTTTTGCAGCCCGACGCCAACAGCCCCGTCAGGATGACGGTTGCAATCGTAATGGTTTGTGAAACAGCCACAGGTTGGAAAAAGCAGCTTTCAGGCCGTTATTGCAAGCGCATTAACATGAAATCGCCGCCAAATGTTGGTGTGCCAGGCGGTTCGACGAACAGCATCTCAAAGACCGGCAGACGGCCGCAAGCCATTAGTCGCGATCGAACACCAGTGTGTTCTTGTCGTCTTTGATCGTCAATCGGTTGCCGTCAATCTGGGCGGGCATGGATTCTTTTTTGCCGCCGCTGGAGAGCGACAATTCAAAATTGACGCCATCGGTTTTCCATTTGCCCTGCCAGGACGCGGTTTCGGTGGTGGGTGGCTTGCCGGGTTGCACCGTCAACTGCGGCAGCTCTTTCAGGAACGCCTGATGGTCGGCGCCCGCCACAAACGCGGTATTGACATACGACTGCGACACCCACGCGCGCAAGCTCCGCATTTCGCGCGACGAGATGACCGGCCGCGCCTCCAGCAGCTTGCTGGTGGTCGCGGCGATGTTGAAATCCCAGCGGCCGACAATGGCCTCCGAATCGTATTTTGCCGACTTGCCGGTCTTCAGATACGCGACCAGATCGTCGAAATTATCCTGGATGATGCCCCAGACCAGATTGGCCGTCTCCTGGTTTTCCCAGAGGGATTTAAACTGGCCGTTGTCGAACAGTTGCTCGATGGGAGCATGTTGCTTCCACGCGTTTTGAAAGTCGCTGTTCTGGCCGAGCTGTTTGAAATCATCGCGTTCTGTCAGGGAAATAAACATCGGGTAATCCGCCAGCCGGCCCGCCAGTTGCGGGTTCTGGACCAGCAGCCCGGCCAGATCGGCATATTGAAAATAACTGTCCGGCATCGGGTCAATGCCGCGCGCGATCTGGGCGAACCCCGTGGTTTCCGAATCACGCCCCAGTTGATTCAACAGTTTGATCAGCTTGTGCTCGTCGCTGGAGATGCAAACCTGGGCCGTCCAATAGCTGAGATCGAAAATGACGAATGAAATCAGTATCAAATAGAGCAGGGCATTCACCGGACCGAGGCAAAGGCCGAGCCGGGCATTCAGCCGGTTGTAGCGGATCAGTTGCAGGCCCTCGGCCTTGTATTTGAAGTAAAGTTCCACCTTGCGATGCACGAAAAATCCGACCGATTTGAACGGAATCAGCAATATCACAAACACGATCAACGGCGACAGCATCCAGATGGCCGTCGGGTCATGAATGCCCAGATGCGGCAGGATGGGCTTGACGTGTCCGGCGAGCGGCGCGGCCAGCAACGCGGAAACAATGATGCCGATCAGCGAGAACGCCACGCGGACCGCGCCCTGCCGGTAACCCAGGGCGGCCAGCGACAGCAGCAAACCCAAAGCCAGAATCCAGATGGTCATGCCCACCAATTAAGACCATCCGGCGAAAAAAGCACGCTAAAATTTGAACCGCCCGCCCCGGGAGCGCCGGCGCTCCCGGGCCCCGGCGTATGGTTTTCGGGGATGTCCGTTGTAATCCGATGGTAAACCGGGCAAACTGCGCCGCCTTGAAAATTTCAATTATTGTGCCGGCCTTCAACGAGGGGCGGCTGCTTGGCGAATCGCTGGCGCAAATGAAGCTGGCCGCCGGGGTCTTTGCGCGCCGCGGCTGGGACCATGAATTGATTGTGTGCGACAACAACTCCACCGATCTCACCGCGGAGATTGCGCGGGCTGCGGGCGCCACCGTCGTGTTCGAGCCCGTCAATCAAATCGCCCGCGCCCGGAACCGCGGCGCGGCGGCGGCCACCGGCAACTGGCTGGTTTTTGTGGATGCGGATTCGCATCCGGGCGCGGAATTGTTTGCCGAAGTTGCGGACCAGATCAGTTCCGGCCGCTGCCTGGCCGGCGGGGTGACCGTTACGATGGATGAAAAGCATCTGGTGGCTGGAATCATCACGGAACTGTGGAACTGTGCCAGCCGGATGGGGCGTTGGCTGGCGGGTTCGTTTATTTTTGTGGAGACCGCGGCGTTCCGGAAGCTCGGCGGGTTCAACAACGAATTGTTCGCGGCGGAGGAGCTGGAGTTGAGCCGGCGGCTGAAAAAGCTGGCGCGGGAAACCGGCCGGACCATCGTGATCCTGCACCGGCATCCGCTGGTGACCTCGGCGCGCAAGATGCGGCTCTACACGGCGGGGGACCACCTCCAATTGCTGGCGCGCGTGCTCTTCAATCGCCGCGCGTTGACCCGCCGCGAATCCTGCACCTTGTGGTATGACGGCCGGCGATAAATCCACCATCATGCCAGACACCCGCCGCGTGGATTGAAGCTTTTGGCGGCGATCTCAAAAGGTCCGGCGCAGTTCCCGTCAAAATCCGATGCTGACCCCGCCGTCCACCGGGAGAACCACTCCGGTGACGAATTCCGCCGCCGGCGAGCAAAGATAAGTCGCCGCCCAGCCGATATCTTCGGCTTTGCCAAAACGATGCATCGGCGTTCGTCCAAGGATTCGTTTTGAGCGGACCAGGTCGCTGCCGAGCGCCTTGCTCATCATGTCCGATTCGATCCAACCCGGCGCAATGGCATTCACCCGCACCCCGTGCGGCGACACTTCTGTGGCCAGGGAACGAACGATGCCGAGGTAGGAGGATTTCGCGGCAGCATAAGCCACCACCAGCGGAATGCCAAACAACGAGGCCATTGAGGCGGTGAAAAGAAGGTTGCCATGCTTGCGCTTGATCATGCCCGGCAACACGGCGCGGGCAAAACTGAACGCGGCGATGACATGGGTTTGCAAAACGGCGTTGAACTCGTCCGGGGTCGTGTCAACGGCCGGTTTTTTCAGATGGATCCCGGCGTTATTTGCCAGGATGCTGATCGGGCCGGCGCGCCGGGACATGCGTTTGACGAACGCTTCCACCTGGTCAAACCGGGTGATGTCAAAGGGTTCAGACATGGCGGCCCGGCCGATTTTCCTGGCTGCCTGTTTGAGCACATCTTCGCGCCGGCCGACGAGGACAACCCGGGCGCCCGCCTTTGCAAAACAGGAGGCGATGGCAAAGCCCAGGCCTGTGCCGCCACCGGTGACAAGGGCGGTTTCGCCTTTGAGCGAGAACGGAGGAGACATTTGGGTGGTCATTTCTTTTCGATGATTTGCAGCGCAACCGGGTTGGCGCCGGCCTGGCGCGCGAAAAGTATTTTTACGACGACGCGGCGGCGGCCTTTTTCCGGACGGCGAGGAAACTCAGGTATTCAATCAATCGTTCCTTCATATCCTGGCGCGGGACGATGGCGTCGATGAGCCCGTGGTCGAGGAGAAATTCGGCGGTCTGGAAGCCCGGCGGCAGTTCGCTCTGGGTCGTGTCCTTGATGACGCGCGGCCCGGCAAAACCGATCATCGCGCCGGGCTCGGCCAGGATCAAATCGCCCAGGCTGGCATAACTGGCCATCACGCCCGCCGTGGTCGGATGCGTGAGCACGCTGATGTAAGGCAGGCGCCGTTGGGCGTGGTAGGCGAGCGCGGCGGCGGTCTTGGCCATTTGCATGAGGCTGAACATGCCCTCGTACATGCGCGCGCCGCCGCTGCTGGAAATGATGATGACCGGCAGTTCCTTTTCCGTTGCCCGCTCGATGAGGCGCGTCAGCTTTTCGCCCACCACCGCCCCCATCGAACCGCCGAGAAAACTGAAATCCATCACCCCCAGCGCGGCCCGGTGTTCGCCGATTTTGCACAGGCCGGTGACGACCGCGTCCTGCAGCGAGGTGCGCTTCTGGTGCGCTTCCAGCTTGGAAGTGTAGGTGGCCACGCCGGTGAAATTGAGCGCGTCCACGCTCGTCATCTTGGCGTCCATTTCCTCAAACGTGCAGGTTTCCACCAGCGAATGAATCCGTTCCCGTGAGCCGATGGGAAAATGGTGGCTGCATTTAGGGCAGACCTTCAGGTTTTCATCCAGTTCCTTGTCGAAAACCATCGTCGCGCACTTGGGACATTTCGTCCACAACCCCTCGGGGATGTCGCGTTTTTTGGATTTGCCGCCGCCCAGCTTGGGCTTTTTGGGCAGTGTTGCCGCCTTGTCGGTCGGCGTCAATGCTGGTTCGACCGTCTCGAGACCAAGCGATTTCTTGGTAAAAGAAGTCGTATCCATGAACGTCATGATAATACTAAAGTCCGCGGGCCACTGTCCAGACGCAAACTTCACCCGCCCCGGCGGCCAAAAGGGCCCGCGCGCAGGCGCTCGTCGTCGCCCCCGTCGTGAAAACATCATCCACCAGCACCACCCGTTCGCCGTCCAAACGTCCGCCTGGGCGGACGGCAAAGGCCCCGCGCATGTTGGCGGCGCGCTGCTGCCGCGTGAGCAGGGTCTGGGTCGCTGTGGGGGTGACCCGCCGGAGCAGCTTCGTGTTCAAGGGAATTTTCAGGGCGTCGGCGAGGTGGACGGCGAGCCGTCCGGCCTGGTTGAATTCCCGCTCGCGCTGTTTCAGCGGATGCAGCGGGACGGGCACGATCAGGTCCCGGTTCTGGCTGCGCAACGCGGGCACCGCTTCGCGCAGGAAGAGGCCGGCGAGGAAATTTTCAAACCACCACTGGCGCTGATATTTGAAACGGTGGATGGCTTCGAGCACGATGCCGCGGGCGACGACCGCCGAGCGCGCGGAACTGAAATGCAGCTCCATCTCGCGGCAATTCGCGCATTCAAAGGGCGTCGTAAGGTCGCCTGCGTAGGGCAGGCCGCAGCGCCCGCAAAACGGCGGCTTGATGAAGCGCACCTGCGACCAGCAGTGCGCGCCCACGTAGCCGTCCCGGGCGGTGGCGCGTTCGGATTCGCACAGCCGGCAGATTTCGGGGTAGAAAAAACCCAAGCCGGTGTTGACCCACCTTTGGATGGGCTCGACGAAGGCAGTCATCGGGCGATGGCGAACGGTTCGCGCCCGGGTTTGAGCGGCAGGTATTTGAAAACGGCGAATGTGACGGCGAGCACGAGGAAGGCCAGCCAGCCATCAATCAGTTTGCCCGTGCCCCAGAACCCGGGCCCGGCGTGCGGGATGGCGGTGGTGAATGCGCCGTAGATTTTCAGGCAGAATACCCAGCCGGCGTGCAAGCCGATGGAGAAATACAGGTTGCCGGTGCGTTGATAAGCCAGCCCGAGCAGGATGCCGGCGAGCAGGAGATTGAAAAAACCGGGAACCAGCGCGTGGAAATCTCCAAAACCGCCTAGCATCCGCGGCAGCACCGCCAATCCGGAATTCCACGCGGCCGGGCCGGTGAGTTCAATGGGTTGCAGGAAATGCACAAGCGCGTAAATCAGGCTGCTGACCGCCAGTGCCAGCGGCCAGTAAAAAGTCCTCCGCAACCCGCCAAAAATGCCGCCGCGAAACAGGATTTCCTCGAGCAGTGCGACCACGGCCGCTGTGGCGATGGCGCTGAAGATGATGCCCACGATTTTGTGGGCGGTCAGGCCCGGGACCAGGGTGCGGTTGCTCCAGACCATGACCGCTCCGGCGTCAACGGCCAGCACGACGCAACCGAGCAGCAGTCCGCCGCCGAGTTTTTGCCACTGTCCGCGGGGTGACACCAGGCCGGTTTCGCGCAGGGAGGTCACGCCGAGCGCGCGCAGGAGCGGCCAAAGCCCGGCCAGGGCAAAGACCAGCAGCGACCGGTCCACGAAACGGTGAAACGGAATCTGGGCGAGTTTAAGCTGGGGAAAGGAAGGTGCGACAACCTGGGCGAGCCGGTAAAGCCACGGCGCCAGCAAGGCGCCGCCGACGAACACCACGATCAGATAAATGACCAGCGCCCGGATCGGCCGCATGGCGCGACAATACGTTTTCATGCACCTCAAGCCAAGCGCGAATTCGGCAGCCGTACAATTTCGGTTTTCGGTGGGACGAGCGTACTCGTGAGCCGGACATGAGGTGGCGAAGCCCGCCCTGCTGGAGGAGATGGCTCCGTCAGTAGCCTCGCCCCACCAAATTGTTCCCTGACGCGCATGGCGCCAGCCCGTGCCCCTTCAGAAATCGTGGTCTTGGGGTTTAAGATCATTGCGCTGATTTTTTTGTCACCCCATGCCGGTCCAGCGCGTCTGTATCCTTGAATGTTGAAAACATTTAGTTCGCGCCGGCGGGCGCGGCGTGCTAAGGAATAAACAGAATGGCGCGCGAATTGCAGGAAGCAGGGACGTTGGAACCGGTCACCCAGGAACGGTTCGGGAAGTATTATACCCAGGAACTCCTCAATCGCGGCGGCATGGCTGAAATCTGGCTGGTCACGGACAACCGGGGCAAAGCCTACGCCATGAGGAAATTAAATGACCGGCTGCGATTCAATCTGCTGGCCCGCCGCCGGTTTATGCGCGGGTGTGAAATCCTTTCCAAAATCAATGAAAGCGATTACGTCGTCGGCTACGTCGAACATGGCCGGCAGGGCGGGACGCTGTATCTGGTCATGGATTACATCGAGGCGGCGAATTTGAAGGAGCTGTTCGCGCAACACGACCCCCTCCTGACGGACAATGTCGCGCAAATCCTGATTGATATGGCGCTGGGCCTGAGCCACGTGCATGAGAGCGGCTTCATGCACCTCGATTTCAAGCCGGAAAACGTGCTCGTGACCCGCAATGGCAACGTACGGCTGATTGATTTCGACTTGGCGCAACCGATTCCCGAAAAACCGAAGAAAATGTCAAAAAATCCGGGCACACCCGGTTACATGGCGCCGGAACAGTTGCAGCAAAAGCCGATTGACCCGCGTGCGGACATTTTCGCCTACGGCGTCGCCGCCTACGAATTGCTGACCAGCAAGAAGCCGTTTCCCGGCGAGACCCCCTCGGAAATCCTGGCCGCACAGATGGACACTTCCGGCCCGGCGTTGCCGCGCGAACACAACGCGGACATTCCCCTCGCGCTGGAAAAAGTTGTCATGAAATGCCTCGCCCGCGACCCGGACAAGCGCTACCCCTTCATGAGTGTGCTGGTGCGCGACCTGGAAAGCGCGCTGTACGTCTGAACGTGAGATCAATTCCGTTGGTTTTCCGATGAATCAGCTTCAGCATTGTCAACCGTGTTTGATTGCAAAACTTTGTCGCATATACGACAAAGTTTTGTCAACTAATTGAAAATCAATAACTAACAATTATTGGAATTTTCAATTCGTTCGAAGTCCCGTGATTATCCCAGCAGCTGCTTGAGCTGCTGCGCCACTTCCTCAATCCAATCGTTGCCGGGCAATGCGTACGGACGGAACGTTTCGAGGTATCCTTCGCGGTCGTTGTAGTAGAGCGCCCGATGCAGGCCGAGCGTGCCGGCGTCCGGGGCGTCAATCAGGCTGGCCGAGTCGCTCGCGCTCATCTGGAAGAGCACCCGCGACTCAAATTCGGTCAGCGTCTTCCGCCCCAGGAACCGGGTCACGTTGTTGTAGGTGTCGCAGGTGGCAATGACATGAAAACCGTTGGCGGGGCCTTCATTGATGAGGCTCAAAAGCGCGGCGGCGGGGTTGGCGGCGTTTCCAGCGTCGCTGCTGGAAAAACTGAACTCATCCTCCTGCCGCAGCTTCTTGTAATTTTGCAGGCCATGAATCAACACGTACGTCTCCGGGGCCGGACCTTTTTCATCGCCACGTTTCAGGTCCTCAGCCAGACCGCCCATGATCTCCGCGAGGTTGCTGTTGTTGGCCTGGACGATTTCGTGCGGCACGGCCGCGATGACGTGTTGCAGGAATTCGCGCTGGGGAAATCCCGGCGGCGTGCTGTCGAACAGGATGAACCGCGCGGATTTTTTCGGATACTGGGCAGCCAATGACACGAGCGCGATGGCAACCAATGTCGCGGCGCGTTCTTCGCTTTGTCCGACAATCAAAAGGTTGCTGCCGCTTTGCTTTTGGAAAATGGCTTCGGTCGGTCCCTTGATGGAATTGGGCGCCCCCAGCCAGATGCGCGCCGGGGCCGCGGGCTCGAGGGATTTAGCCTGTAACAACGCCTGCAACAGCAGGTTTTCCTGCACGTCCGCCGCCGCATTGCCTTCAAAGACAAACGGTCCGGGATATTGCTTCTGGCTTTGATCGGCCCGCGCGCGGACTTTGGCCAGGAAACGGTCGCGCACTTCCTCCGGCAGCCACACGGTCTGGAACGGGCTGTTGCCCTCGATGGAGCCCGCGGAGTCGTTGTAAATGCCCTCACCGGGCCGGGTAAGCAGGCGTGGAGCCGGGTTGTCCTGGTCCATGATCAGGTAGGCGTCCGCCTCGTTGCACTGGAGCGCAATGCGAATGACCATCTGGCCGATGGTGGCGCGGGCCAACGTGTAGGCGCCGCCGAGGGTTTGCGAACCGAGCAGCACGTGAATGCCAAAGGCGCGGCCCTGCCGGACAATGCGATCGAGCAGGACGGCGGCGGATTGCGAAACACGATCTTCCTCCGTGAAAAATTCCTGAAACTCGTCAATGATCAGCAGCGAACGGGGCATCGGCTCGGTGCCGCCCGCCCGTTTGTAACCGGCGACGTCCTGCACGCCCAGTTTGCGGAAGAGGTCGCCGCGCCGGCGCAGTTCCTCATCCACGCGCTGCAGCACGCTCAACCCGAATTCGCGGTCGCTTTCAATGGCCACGACCTTCGCGTGCGGCAGCCGGCGGGTGCCGTAGCACTTGAATTCCACGCCTTTCTTGAAGTCAACGAGGTAGAACTCGACCTGTTCCGGGCTGCACCAG
>JBKQOA010000052.1:0-15690 GCA_052145735.1 Limisphaerales bacterium | reverse complement strand
GCTGCCTGCGCTCGCACGGACTGGATTGTATTCTGGTCTGTCCGTCGAAGGTGCCGCGCAAGCCGGGGGAGCGGGTCAAGACCGACCGGCGGGATGCCGACCAACTGGCGCGGCTGTACCGGGCCGGGGAGTTGACGGGCATTTATGTGCCCGAACCGGCCGATGAAGCGATGCGGGATCTCATCCGGGCGCGTTACCAGGTGGGCAAGGCGCAGCATCGGGCGCGGCAGCAGCTCAAGATGTATCTGTTGCGGCACAACCTGCGTTACGGAGGCCAAACCGCGTGGAACGCGGCGCATCTGCGTTACCTGGCCCAAATCAAAATGCCCTTCCCGGTCCAGCAGATCGTTTTCCAGGAGATGCTGGAGGTGATTAGCGAAGCCACGGAGCGACTGGAACGCTACGACCAGGAGATTGAGCGGGCGGTGCCGGGCTGGCGTTGGGAACCGGTGGTGCGGGCCTTGATGGCGTTGCGTGGGATGGCGCTGCTCCACGCCGCGACGCTGGTGGCTGAACTGGGCGACTTCCACCGCTTTGAACATCCCGGCCCGTTGATGGGTTATCTCGGCCTGGTGCCCAGCGAGCACACTACCGGGACCGACCGCCAGCAAGGGGGCATTACCAAAATGGACAACGGGCCGGCCCGCCGCGCCCTGGTCGAAGCGGCCTGGCAATATCGCGCGCCGGCGCGGATCAGTCCGCACTTGAAAAAGCGCCAGGCAGGGTTGCCCAAAGCCATCACGGATATTGCCTGGAAGGCCCAGTTGCGTTTGCATCACCGCTACCAGCACCTGACGCGCGTGGGCAAAAAGAAGTCCCAGGTGGCCGTCACCGCGGTGGCGCGCGAGCTGGCCGGCTTTGTCTGGGCCATCGCCCGGCTGGTCCAACCCGCTCCCGCCAAGCCTTGAACCCTTTTCCCTGACCCAAACCGAAAAACCAAAAACCCTTAGAAATAAAAAAAGACATGCCCGCGAAGCTTTTCTGAACCAGAGGCAGGGACCCGGTCAGGCGTAACGCTCGTTGGACGTTTGCAGGCAGCCCTCGGGCTGATCCTCGGGCCTAGACGGAGACAAGCGCCGCCTCGGACCGTGACCTGTTGATAACTCCCGACTTCGGCCGGGGTGGACTCACGCATCTCAGCCTTGAAACCGCAGTCATAGCGTCCCTGTCTCTGACTCGGAAAAGTTCGCGGTGTAGTAAACCGAAAGTCTATGAACTATTTCGGAACGCAGACAAACTACTCTCTTGACAAAAGTAAGCCATATCAACGTAGAAAGCTGAGCCACCGCCGACTCGCGACGTGAACCGCGACAGCGGAACGGACAGCGCCAACGGCGGTTGGCTCCGGCAACTTAGGCGACTGGTTATCTGTCATCAAAAACTCCTGCCTTTCTTGCTCACAAAACGGCGAATGCAAAAACCCAACGCCGATATAATCAAACACGCGGCGGAAAAACTGATGCCAACCGATAGAAGCCGCTCTTTGGGAACATCTGAACTAATCAATGCCACCAACACCAGCACAAACGGCATCGCAACAGCCATGCTCAAAAAAACCACAAAAAACACATGCGCAACTCCCCACCAAACGGCCAGCGTCTCGCTGCGTTGGCGCAGAGCGTTATATTCAGGGTGTGTAAATGTCGTAACTTTGAGAGGCATAAGTCGCCTAACAGATAATGGACGGCTTGTTGTGCTGTCTATTATTTTTCATAAAAAGACTGTGAGACAGTCTGAAATTATTGTCCAACATATTCTTGCGCCGGTCATGACCCCGCAATCCCTTCCAGCAAAGACTGCCGGCGCGCCGCTATAGCAATTCACATCGAGTTTGAAACATCGGGGCAGGTAGGGCGGGCAGTCCTCTGCCCGCCGCAACGAGCGCGTTTGGATTCATCACGTCGGCGCGCACGGAGTGACGCGCCCTACCTTCATCGCTGCCGCCTTTCCCTGCCGCTTGGGCAGTGTCCTGATTTACTGTAGCGTCGAGCCTGTGGCTCGAAATCGGCGCACAGCGCCGACACTACAACAACCGAATTAAAACACTACTGCCGCTTGGCAAACTGCGCCAATGTTAACTGGAACTGCTATAGTAAGATTTTACACAAATTTTCCAGGATTAAGGATGCCCTTCGGGTCGAGGGCGCGTTTCACGACGCGATGGAGTTCGCGCGCTTCAACTGAAACGGCCTGCGGCCACCAGCGTTTTTTCGCCAGGCCGATGCCGTGCTCGCCGCTGATGGCGCCTCCAATGGCAATCACCCACCGGAACAATTCGTCCAGCGCCGCCTCGGCGCGGCGTTTGGCGCCGGGTTGCGTGTAGTCCACCATGACGTTGGTGTGAATGTTGCCGTCGCCGGCGTGGCCGAAACAGGCGACGGGCAGTCCGTGCTTCTTTTGCAGACGCGCGGCGAACTGGAACAGGTCGGCCAGCCGGCTGCGCGGCACGACGACATCTTCGTTAAGCTTGGTCAGACCGGTGTCGCGCAGGGCGTAGGAAAATTCGCGCCGGATTTTCCAGACGGCTTCGCATTGGGCGGCGCCAAGGCCGCGCTCAACAAACAACGGCTTCTGCCGGCGGATGATTTTCTCCAGGTCCCGAATCTCGCGCCGGACGGATTGTTCCTGGCCGTCCAGTTCGACAATCAAATGGGCGCGGCAGCCGCGCAGGCGTTTGCTCCCGGTGCGTTTATAAGCGGCGGCGAGGGTGAATTCATCGGCGAGTTCCAGCGCGCAGGGCAGAAATCCGGCGGCGAGGATGCCCTGCAGCGCGCTGACGGCCTTTTTCATGGAACCGAATCCGACGGCCAGGTTGGCCCGGAACGGCGGCAGCGGAATCAATTTCAGTGTGGCTTCGGTGATGACGCCGAGCAGGCCTTCGGAGCCGACAAACAGGCGATGGAGATCGAATCCGGTCTTGTTCTTGTGGGTGCGGCTGCCCAGGCGGACGATGGCGCCGTTGGCCAGGACGACTTCCAGGCCGAGGACGTAGTCGCGCGTGACGCCGTATTTGAGGCAGCGCGGGCCGCCGGCGTTGGTGGCGATGTTGCCGCCGATAAAATTGTCCGCGCGGCTGGCGGGGTCGGGCGGATAAAACAGGCCGCGCTTCTCGACGGCTGACTGAAATTTCTCCGTATTGACGCCCGGCTGGACGACGGCGACGAAATCGGCGGCGTTGATTTCGCGGATGCGGTTCAGGCGTTCGAGCGACAGGACGATTCCGCCGCGCACGGGCACGCAGCCGCCGACGTAACCGTGGCCGGCCCCGCGCGGCGTCACGGGGATTTTATGTTCGTTGGCAAACCGCAGCAGGGTTGAAACGGACCGGGTGGAGCGGGGAAGGGCGACGGCGTCGGGCTGGTGCGAGGCAAACCATTTGTCGCCGGCATATCGGGCGAGCGTGGCCGGGGTCAGGGTGATTTCGCCCGGGAGGATTTTTTTGAGCCGGCGGAGGAGTTTTGTTTGCGCGGAAGTCATTTGAAAGTCAGAGTCTCGTCACCTCGACTCCTACAATCATTCGGCAGGCAGCGCCGCCCTACCTTTTAGGTGAAGTGGCATCATTCGGCGGGCGCGTCGGGCGCGTTGAGAAACTCCTTCGCGTCGGCGGCTTCAGCTTCCGGGACCTGGAGCAGTATGCCGTCGGTGGTGATAGCGGTGCCCATCCAGAGCGCGGTGGCTTCGTTGGCGATGACGGGATGAAATCCGGCGGCTTCGAGGCGGGAACGTTTCAGTTGTGCCTCGGTGTCGCTGAGTTCCTTGGAAATGGTGACCAGTTGCATGGCGAATGGCGCGGGCGCGAAATGGTTTCAGATGGTCGGCGTTCTGACCTCGGCAAAAACAATGACCCCGGCGCCGGTTTGCAGGAGGGTCTGGACCTGGACTTCGACCTGCAGGCCGATGTGCGGCTGGCCGTTGTTGACGACCACCATGGTGCCGTCGGGCAGATAGCCAATGCCCTGGCCCTTGTCCTTGCCCTCGCGGACGACTTTCAGTTGCAGCGTCTCGCCGGGAAGGAGGGTTACCTTGAGGCATTTGGAGACCTCGTGGAGGTTCACGTAATTGATTTTTTGCAGCTCGGCGATTTTGGCCAGGTTGTAATCGTTGGTGAACAGCTTGGCATTGAGATTGCGGGCGAGGCGGAGGAGCTTGCTGTCCACGTCCTTCTCCTCAGGGAAATCGCCGTCATGGATGCGGACTTCGGTGTGGGTGTTGCGCTGGAGGCGGTTGAGCATTTCCAGTCCGCGCCGGCCGCGGGCGCGCTTGATGGCATCGGTGGAATCGGCAATCTGCTGGATTTCCTTCAATACAAAACGCGGCACCACGATCAGGCCCTCGAGGAAATGGGTCTCGATCAAATCGGCGATGCGACCGTCAATGATGACGCTGGTGTCAAGCAGCAGCAGGTTGTCCGGCTTGTTTTGCGGCGCGAAACGGACATACGGAATGATCAGCGAAAAATCCTCCTTGTTGCTGCGCATGGCGAGAATGATGCCGATGTAACCAAAGCCGAGGAACAAACCGAGCCGGATGAGCCAGCGGACGTTGTCGGGGGCGTTGACAAACAAGCCGGACCCGTCAATGAGCCACGCCACCACCGTGCCGAGCAACAGCCCGAAAGTCGTGGCTGAAAACGCGCGGAGCGAGAATCCCTTGAGCATTTCATCCACGGCAATCATCCAGCCGCCGAAGCCGAAGCCCATGACCATGCCAATCAGGCCGCTGTGACTCAGGCTGGTCAATTCGGGGCGGACCTGGCTGATGGCGTAACCGGCCGTCGTGCAGAGGCTCAAAAACAGGAGGCGGATGGCCCAGAGCGAGGTCATGGTTTTGTGAGGGCGTTGGTGGTCGTCCCGTCCGGCGGGTCCTGGCGCGCCGGTTCCTTGTGCCAGAGAAAATGCCACAGCCCGAGCCGGTTCAGGTTGCTCGAGGCGATGGCCAGGTTGTTGGCGATGGCTTGCACGTTGGTGCTGAGTTGTTCGTTCTGGACCATGGTACCAGCAAATCCCTTGCCGGAATGGATGTCATTCATAAGACTTTTCAGCACTTCCGTCGAAGATTCAATGTTTTTCACCGCGGCGGTGATGTCCGGGCTGTTGGTGGCCAGCAGGGTCTGGGCGGAACCGGCCAGTCCGATCAGTTCCTGGGAGAAAAAAACGAGGTTGCTGACGGCCAGTTGGACCTGCTCGCCGTTGGTTGCCACCAGCGTATTAATATCGCTCACCGCGCCCAGGGCCTGCTCCGAAAACGTGCGCATGTTGTTCAACGTCACGGAAAAATTCGTCAGCGTCTGCTCGTTCAACACCACGCGCCGCAGGTCCGTGACCGAGTCATCAAGCTTTTTGGCGGTTTCGTCGATGCGCTTGATGAACCCGGACGTCGAACGCGCGACCTCCTGCAAATTGAACGGCTCCTGGCAGGTGACCTCGGCGCCATCCGCCAGCACGGGGGGCGCATTGGACGTGGGAATGACGGACACATACTGGTCGCCGAGAAAGCCGGACTGTTCGATGACGAACCGGGCGTCGTGGTAGATTTTGTTCTGGTTGTAGATTTTCAGGAGGATGGTCACGCTCTTGCCGTCGTCGGACAGTTTGATGGTGGAGACGGTGCCGACCTGGACGCCGGCGAGCAGGACCTGTGCGCGCTGCTTGAGGCCGCCGACGTTGCTGGCGTGCAGGCGCAGTTCGTACGTGCCGTGGAACAGGCTGGCGCCCTTGCTGAACATGATCAGCAACGCCGCCAGCAGCACCAGCCCGATGAGCACAAACAGGCCTACCTTGATTTCCAATCGCGATTTTTCCATGACTCAAATATAAATTTCCTTCGGGTCGGCGACGCCGTCGATGAACTGCCGCACCACCGCGTCGCGGGACGTAAAAATCTCATCCGGCGTGCCGCTCGCGTAAATCTTTTTGTCGTGCAGCATCAACACCCGCTGGCCGACCCGCCGCGCCGTCCGCATGTCGTGCGTCACCACCACCGTGGTCACCTTCAACCGGTCGCGCACCCGCACCATCAACTGGTCGATGCTGTCGGACACAATCGGATCCAGCCCCGTCGTCGGCTCGTCATACAGCACGATTTGCGGCTCGTAAACAATGGCGCGCGCCAGCCCGGCGCGTTTGCGCATGCCGCCGGACAGCTCGGCGGGCTTCTTGTTTTCCGTGCCCGGCAAATCCACCATTTCCAGGATCCCGGCCACGCGGTCGGCGATCTCGCGTTCGGTCAGATGTTCGTGCCGGCGCAGGCCAAACGCCACGTTTTCGGCCACGGTCATCGAATCGAACAACGCCGCGCCCTGAAACACCATGCCAAATTTCCGGCGCACCCGCAGCAACTGTCGCTCGTTCATCGCCACGATGTTCTCGCCGTCGATGAACACCGCGCCCGCGTCCGGCTGCAACAGGCCGATGAGATGCTTGAGCAAAACACTTTTGCCGCTGCCGCTGCGCCCAATGATGGCGACCGATTCGCCATTTTCAATCCGAAAGCTTACCTCGTCGAGCACGGGGTGTCCGCCGAAGTTCTTGTGGAGGTTCCGGACCTCAATCATAACAGCCCCACGAGTTTGCCCATGACCAGGGTGAGGAAAAAGTTCGCAATCAGGATGGTGATGGACGAATAAACGACCGCCTCCGTGGTGGCCCGACCGACGCCTTCGGCGCCCAAACCGCACGTCAGGCCGTTGTAACAGCCGATGAGCGCGATGATGCCGCCGTAGATGAACGCCTTGATCAGGCCGATGACCAGATCCACCTGGTGCGTGTATTTGAGCATGTTTGCCCAGAGATAGGTCGGCTCGATGTCGAGCACGTTCACGCCCACGAAATAACCGGCCAGGATGCCGATGCCGATGGCCTCGAGGGTAAGCACGGGCAGGGCGATGTGCGCTGCAATCAGCCGGGGCAGGACCAGATAATCCACCGGGTGGGTGGCCAGCGCCCGGAGCGCGTCAATCTGTTCCGTCACGCGCATGGTGCCGATTTCGGCGGCAATCGAAGCGCCCACGCGTCCGGCCACCATCAACGCCGTCAGCACCGGCCCCAGCTCGCTGCACATGGAGACGCCCACGACCGCGAGCGTGGCGGTGTCCATCTTGACCTTGTGAAACTGGAAATAGGTCTGGGCGCCGAGGACCATGCCGGTGAAGGCGCCGGTGATGAGGACGACCGACTGGGATTTGACGCCGATGAAAAAAACCTGGTAGAGCAGGTCGCGCCCGGCCACGCGCCATTTGAGCAGTGACGCGGCCGCCTCCTTGGCGAGCAGGGTGACTCCGCCGAATTCGGCGAGTGCTTCCGTCACGCGTTTGTTGGCAGAGAGCCTGAACATCGGGGCGGATTTTAACAAACGGGCAGGTTTTGGCCAGCGCCGGATTTCAGCGCTGGAGCACGCAGACGGGTTCCGATGAATGCTGACGTTCCAAAGGTGAGCGCAACAAAACCGCAAAAGATGAAAAACCGGGTTTGGATATGTGTTCCATGTGTTTTGTGGTCAACACTTTACGGGAATGGTTGCCAAAATCCCATTCGGAATTTATAATAGCCACGTCGGTAATGGATTTATGATTTCAAACGAACGACCATCGCCTTACGGCCAACGGCCTTACGACCGTCCCAACTTTCCACCCAAACCGCCGGTGGTGGAGGACACCCTCAAGTCCGGGCAGGTGCAGATCGAGCGCAAGACGCTGGTCCTGACGCTCAAGGAAAATCCGCGGGGGCGGTTTCTGCGCATCACCGAAGAAGCGGTCGGCCACCGCAATTCAATCATCATCCCGGCGCCCGGTCTGGAGGAATTCCGGAAGCTCCTCGATGAAATGGTGAAGGCGGCGAACGAAATACCGGCGAAGACGCTGCCGCCGGCCTGACCCGAAATCCAGAGCTGCTTTTAGGGGCCACCAACGTCTCGTGACCGGTTACTGCTTTGGTTGTAGTGTCGGCGCTGTGCGCCGATTCATTCGAGCCACAGGCTCGACGCTACAAAACAGGGACCGCATCCGTCTGACTTGAGCAATTCCGAAAAATGGGGTAAATAGAACGAAGGGCTTTAACACACATGAAGCGGCGACTTTTAGGAAAAACCGGATTTGAAGCGTCGGTGCTGGGCATCGGCGACCTTGCGGATCGTTCCGTCCCTCTCGAAAAATGCGTGGCCACGCTGCATCGGGCCATGGATTACGGGTTGAACCTGATTGACACCGCGCCGATGTACGAGAGCGGCTACAGCGAACAGATTGTCGGTGCCGCCCTCAAAGGCCGGCGCGACGGGATGTTCGTCATCGACAAGATTGATCACCTGGACCAACCGGTCGGGCCGCAGGTGGACGCGAGCCTTCGGGCGCTCGGGCTCGACGCGGTGGATTTATTCGTCTTCCACGGGGTGTCCCAATTGACGGAATGGAAGTGGCTCGCCGCCACGGGCATGGACGAACTCGCCCGGTGCCGGTCCGCCGGCAAGGTGCGGTTCCGCGGCATCTCCAGTCATCATCCCGACGTCCTGCGCGCGGCGCTCGCCACGGATTTGTGCGACGTGGTGATGTTCCCGGTGGGGCCGTTTGTGGACCGGCGGTATGTGGATGAGATCCTGCCATTGGCCCGCGGCAAGGGGGTGGGCACGGTGTGTTTCAAGACTTTCGGGGCGGGCAAGCTGCTGGGCGATACGACCGGATACAACCAGCCGTTGCAGGAACGGCCGCGCGGCAAGTTCAGTTCCGGCGGCAAAGAATCCGCCGCGGAAGCGCAACTCCCGCGCCTGAGCGCGACCGATTGTTTGCATTACACGCTGACACTCGATCCGGACGTGGCCCTGCTGGGCCTGAGTTTTCCGAACGAACAGGAGGCGGCCTTCCGGGCGTTTGAGACATTTCGTCCGCTGGAACCGGCGCAATTGAAGGAGATTGAGGCCCGGGCCGCGCAGGCGATTGAGGGCAAGGGCCGCTGCTGGTGGAATCCCGGGGAAAGCAGCCGGCACTCCAGTCTGGGAATCCGGATTGTGGGTTCACCGCCATCGGACACGTCGAATCCAGCCGGGTGAAGAAGGCGGAAATTGGTTTTGCCTGGCCGGGTTTTCGGCCACACGCAATTTAGCTTTCTTCAAAGCCTCAACTCCGCCTCGGCGCCATTAAAAAAACCGGGGATGGAACAAAAATATAAGTGACAGCCTTGGCCCCGCTTGCAAGACTGCCAAGCATTACGTTATGAAAAATCCATTCCCGCTCATTGGTTCCCTTCCCAAAATCGGCATCCGTCCGACGATTGACGGCCGGCGCAAGGGCGTCCGCGAATCGCTTGACAAACAGGTCATGGCCATGGCCAAAAACGCGGCGAAATTTTTGTCGGCCAACCTGCGTTATCCGAACGGCAAACCGGTTCAATGTGTCATCGCTGATTCCTGCATCGGCGGCGTGGCCGAGGCCGCCGCATGCGCCGAAAAATTCGCGCGCGAAGGCGTGGGCGTGTCGCTCACCGTCACGCCGTGCTGGTGTTACGGCAGCGAGACGATGGACATGGACCCGCTGATTCCGAAGGCGGTGTGGGGTTTCAACGGCACGGAATGGCCCGGGGCGGTTTATCTGGCCGCCGTGCTTGCCGGCCACAACCTGAAAGGTTTGCCGGCGTTCGGCATTTATGGTCGCGACGTGCAGGATGGCGGCGACACCAGCATCCCGGCCGATGTGCAGGAGAAGCTCCTCCGGTTTGCTCGTGCCGGCCTGGCGGTGGCCCTGATGCGCGGCAAAAGTTACCTGTCGCTCGGCGCGGTTTCCATGGGCATCGCCGGCTCCATTGTCGAGCAATCCTTTTTTGAAAGTTACCTCGGCATGCGCGTTGAGTGCGTCGATATGACGGAGCTGGTCCGGCGCATGGAGGAGAAGATTTACGACGAGCGCGAGTTCAAGCGCGCCCTGGCGTGGACGCGGTCGAATTGCCAGGAAGGCAACGACCCGAACCCGCCGGAGGCGCAGCACGACCGGGCGCGCAAGGATTGGGAATGGGAGACGGTGGTGAAGATGACGATGATTGCGCGCGACCTGATGGTGGGCAACCCGCGCCTGGCCGAGCTTGGCTTCGGCGAGGAGGCGCTCGGCCACAACGCCATCGCCGGCGGTTTCCAGGGGCAGCGGCACTGGACGGATCATTTCCCGAACGGCGATTTCATGGAGGCAATCCTGAACTCGTCGTTTGACTGGAACGGCATCCGCCCGCCGATGATCTTCGCCACGGAAAACGACGCGTTGAACGGCGCGTGCATGTTGTCGGGTTATCTGCTCACGAACACGGCGCAGATATTTGCCGACGTGCGGACCTACTGGAGTCCGGAGGCGGTCAAGCGCGTCACCGGCCACAAGCTGTCGGGCAAAGGCGAGAACGGCCTGCTGCACCTCATCAATTCCGGCGCGGCCACGCTCGATGGCACGGGCCGGCAGGAGCGCGACGGCAAGCCGGCCATGAAACCGTTTTGGGAAATCAGCCGGGCCGAGGCGGACGAATGTCTGCGGGCCACGTCGTGGCCGGCGGCGATCTATGAGTATTTCCGCGGCGGCGGATTTTCATCGTGCTACCTCTCGTGCGGCGGCATGCCGATGACGATGTGCCGCATCAGCCTGGTGAAAGGGCTCGGCCCGGCGCTGCAAATCGCCGAAGGCTGGTCGGTGGATTTGCCGGAGAAAGTGCATGAAACCCTCAACAAACGGACGGACCCGACGTGGCCGACGACGTGGTTTGCGCCGCGGCTGACGGGGAAGGGCGCGTTCCGCGACGTTTACACGGTCATGAACAACTGGAGCGCCAATCACGGCAGCATCAGCTACGGCCACATCGGCGCGGACCTGATATCGCTGGCGGCGATGCTGCGCATCCCGGTGGCGATGCACAACGTGTCCAAGGAAGACGTCTTCCGTCCGAGTTCATGGAGCCTGTTTGGGGCCCAGGAACCGCAGGCGGCGGATTACCTCGCCTGCCAGAATTTCGGGCCGCTTTACGGGTAAAGTTTGGTGTCCACCCTTCAGGGTGTTCGCTGGCTGAAATCCGGCGCTGGCCGAAACCCGCCGTTTGGTGTAATGGTTTGCGCGCGTGAGAAAACTGATCAAACGAACGGCGCTTGGGTTTTTCCTTTTGTTGCTGGTGCTGGTTGTGGCCGCGCTTTTTTTTCCGGGGCCGTTTTTGAGCGTGGACAGCGGGCCGGTGAATGGCGAGGTCATCGTTTTGCTGGGTGGCGGTTCGCATGAGCGGTCGGAGCGCGCGGCGGAATTGTTCAAGGAACACGCCGCCGCGCGCATCATGGTCAGCGGTTATGGTGATGCTGAGATCAACCGTCGTTTGCTGGTGTCTGCGGGTGTGCCGGCGAGGGCGATCGAACTGGAGAACCGGTCAAAGACAACGCGCGAGAACGCGCAGTTCACCATCAAGCTGTTGCGCGAACAGAAGGTGAAGCGCGTCATCCTCGTCACCTCCTGGTATCATTCGCGCCGGGCGCTGGCGTGTTTCCAGCATTACGCGCCGGAGATCCAATTTTATTCGCGGCCGTCCTTTTTTGCCTCCGCCCGCGCCGATTGGTCGCACAATCGCATCGGCAGCCGCATCCGCCTGGAGTACGTGAAGCTGCTGGGATACTGGATTCGCTACGGAATTTGTCCGTTCTGAATGGGGCCGAAACTTCTTGCGGTGGAGGCGGGCATTGGCCATACTGACCATTCTCAATCGCGGGGTGGAGCAGCCTCCCGCAGCGCGGGTTCAGACTCATAATCCCGCTGAGCGGGATCGCTGGTTCAAATCGTGGCCCGCATTGGAAGCGCGATTTTTGATCGCGGGGTGGAGCAGCCCGGTAGCTCGTCAGGCTCATAACCTGAAGGTCGCTGGTTCAAATCCAGCCCCCGCAACCAATTTTATTAAGGAAATTGAGGTGTCCGGGGTTACTGACACAGCCCCGACACAGCAAGTGGCTGAATCCGAAAGCGCAAAAGTGAAGTTCCCAAAGCGCATCAGACACCGTGGGCGCGTACTCGCCACGATTTATGGCAAGACCAAAGGACGCGATTCTTACCGTGTGGCGTGGCACGTGGCCGGACAGCGGCGAATGGCGTCTTTCCCGTCCTATTCGCTCGCCAAACGCCATGCCGACGGGCTGGTGAAGGATTTGGCCAAAGGCTCGCAAGTCACCGCCCTGATTCCCGCCCAGGCCCGCGATGCGCTGGCCGCGCTGGAACGTCTCACGGAATTTTACCGCGCCACAGGCCGCCGTGTTTCGCTGCTGGCCGCCGTGTCTGAATTCGTCGAGGCGTCCGGCAAACTTCACGGGCACACAATGGGCGAAGTCGTCGAGGGATACTTGCACACCGTCGCCACTGTTAAACGCAAAGACATTGCCGCCGCCGTCGAGGAATTTATTCAGGCCAATGAATCGCGCACCCGTGCCGCCGCTGGCCAGCGACCGCAACTCTCTGACAAGTACGCCTACGACCGCGAGCTACGACTGCGCCGGTTCGCTGACACGTTCAAAAACACCGTTGTTTGCGATTTGAGCAAGGAACACCTGGACACCTTCATCGGCTCGCTGGATGATTTTTCCGCCAAATCCCGCAACCATTACCGCGCCGCCGTCCGGCAATTCCTGCAATGGTCAGTCCGCAAGGACTACCTGCCCCCGACGCACCGCCTGTTTGAAGCCGACGCTATGCGCCCCGAACGGGCGAACACCGCTGAAATCCAGTTCTACACACCGCGTGAATTCGCCGTGCTGCTGGGAACCGCCAACGCCACCTTGCGCCCGATTATCGCCATAGGCGGACTGGCCGGACTGCGTACCGCCGAATTGCTGCGCTTGGATTGGGCAGACGTATGGCGCGTACCGCGACATATTGAAGTCACCGCCGGCAAAGCCAAGACGCGGCAGCGCCGGCTGGTGGAAATTGGCCCTGCGCTGGCCGCGTGGCTTCAACCGTTCCGCGCGAACACGGACGGCAAGCTGTGGAATTTGCATGAGTCCAAGTTTCAACAGCATTTCATGGAACTATGCAAAGACGCGGAAGTGACGCGCAAAACCAACGGCCTGCGCCACGCCTTTTGCACCTATCACTTTGCCGCCAACGCCAACGAAAACCAGACCGCACAACAAGCGGGCAACTCGCCCGCCCAGATTCACGCACATTACAAAGGACTGGCCACGAAAACCGAGGCAAAAAAATGGTTCAACGTGCGGCCAGCGCGCACGGCGAAAAACATAATCACACTTGGCACGCGCAAACAAGCCAACCGATGAAAAAAATCCCGACCAAACAAAACGGGACACCAGATAATAAATGGCCAACGCCGCTTATGGACAAAGTATGCGCGGGGTTTGATAAAATTGCCGTCGAATGGCCCCTTGGACTTCCAAAGCCCGACCATTTTCCGGCCACGCTCAAAGATTTTTTGGCGCGTATTGTCAAGGCAAAGACCCCGGCAGATGGCAAGGCGCGATTCCGCCGGTTCATCGGCGCAAAAGCCGGCCGTAATTCGTTTTGGTACGCTGAAAAGCCGATTAAAGCGGACGAACGCGATACCTGGGTTGTTTCTCAATTTCAAGCGATCAATGCTGGTGACAAAAAAGGTGGATATTTTACTGCGGACGTATGGCTTGCGATGGGTAGCGCCTACATTTACTGGTGGCAGGACCAGAAATCCGCCAAGGCCCGCGAATCCGTAAATAAAACCGCTAGAGTCCGGGAGTCCCAAAAAAAGCGCAAGTCGGCCTCTTGACAAAGTTTTTCGTCGTTTTTGGTGCCATCCGTTCGGCTATCCTTGCCGGTTTTTCGGAATTCGTTCAGCATGAATTGCCCAAAACCGGAATTCGTTCAGAACAGACCGCCTAAAACCGGAATTCGTTGGCTGAAAGCAACCTTTTGCGGTGGTAATTTGTCGTTGTGTCGTTGTGTAAGGTGCAAGTATGAAGAACACACAACAACAAACAGCACCGCCGGGCGATGTGGGCTTTATTGATGAAAAGGAAATGCTGCGCCGGGTGCCGATCAGCCGCCGCACTTTGTTCTCCTGGCGCTTTTCCGGCAAAATTCCCTACGTAAATGTTGGTGGTCGTCGCGTCTTGTTCCACTGGCCCTCGGTGGAACAGGCATTGTTGCGGCACCAGCGCGGGGCGGAAAACTAATCCCAAAACCAAACGCCGCCGTGCTTGCGCCAAACGAAACACGACGGCAAAACCGACAGGTGGAAACTACCGCGATTCTATCCCAGTTGCAACCCTCGGTGACGCCGCCGCCCGAGCCGGCGATCCTGGCACCAGCACCATCACTGGTCAACGGACCCGCAAGTCCACCGGCATGTCCACCTGCGCCTAACGGTGCGATTGCCTCCGTCTCGGAACAAGCCGGGGCAGCGCCCAACTTGAAACAGGCACGGCGGCAACGAGCGGCGTTGCCTTCCCCGGCACGCCCGGCCAGCGGACGCGAACTGGCCCGCGCCGAACGCATCGCCTTGGCCTTTGTAATCGAGGCAGGCAACGCGGACCTGCCGCCGGCCATCAGCAGATTGATTCAATTCGCGCCGGAAAGTTTCGCCGATCAACGGCATGGCGTAATCGCCGCGTTCATCCGGGCGATGCGGGAGCAAGGCCAGCCGGTTCATGTTGAATCAGTCGCTATGAAATCTGGCCAAGCACTTTTCATTTCAACCGAACTGGTGGGCAGCATCCTGCCGCGTGACCTTGCCGAAATGGAGGCGGCATCCGTCTTGGCCGCGTTTGAAGTGCGCCGGGCGCAAAGCGTATTTGACGATGCCGCAATCGCGTTGCGTTCATCGCCCGCGCAGGCCAAAACCATCATGGCGGTTGCAATCCGTTCCTTGAATAACCTTGCCGCTGACGCCGAACCCCTGACTGAACGGTTTGCCGCTCGGCTGTATAATCCCGCCGTGGAAATCCACAATGGAAAAAGCCGGAGCCGGCGGACCAGCCGGCCAGGTGGAATCGGCTCCATGACAGCCCGGTTGGCCCGACTGGGTCTGGCCGGAACAGCCGGCTAATAGCCGCCTGCTGGGGGTACGTTGCCCTGCAACAGGTTTTTATGGCCGGGGGGGCGGGCTTATTGACCTTGGGTGGTATTAGGCCGGTTCCAGTGGCTCGATCCGGGCCAGCGTCTTGGTCTTGGACCGTACCGAGGCCGGCAGGCCCTTGCCACGCAGGATACGCAGGCGGTCGGCGATGGTGTCCCAGGCCCCGGCCAACTTTTGCACGGCAACGGCGGTCTTTACATCCATTGTGACCTTGCCTGTCTCTTTATCGGTACAGGCTTCTTTCAAGGCCATCGCCGCATCGAAGGCAAACCGTTGTAGCGCCGCAGCTTGGTGGCGTTGCTGGATTCCAGCGTGTTTGCTCTTGGGCGTGGCTGGTGCTGGTTGCTGGTGTTGGTTGGTGCTATCCGGCTCTGTGCAGCCGTTGTTTTCGCCGTTTCGGTTCATTCTAAAAACTCGCCCGGCCCGGCGCTGGCGTCAAGATGGGCGAATTCAAACTGCGGCGATAATCCGAAATCAGTGGCAAATCAGAGACCCGGACCTGAACCACGCCGGGCTGGTGATGTCAACCGCGAAGCGGAACTGGAACGGCCATCCCGCGTTGCCTGCAGCGCGAGACTGTGTGAAAAGTCGGTCATGAGCGAAACCTTTACGCCGCCCGCCCGTCTCTGACAAGGATGAACCATCG
>JBKQOA010000051.1:0-4064 GCA_052145735.1 Limisphaerales bacterium | reverse complement strand
CAAGCCTTCGCTTCGCTCAGGCTCGCCTACAACGGCGGCAACCTGATGAGGAACAAACAAACTGAAAAGGGGACATTTTCTCCTGAGTGCTAATGGGGACATTTTAAAAGAGTTTTGACATCTTTTTTATGCCAGTGCAAACCAACCAATTTTCTTTGCGTCTTTGCGTGAAATTCCCCTGAAATGGAGTGGCTCGGTAAAAATCACGGCAGGCACCCCGGCGGGACCATTGACATCCGCGCCGTGCTGCTTGATTGATTCATTTTCTGCGCGTAGATTAGCACCATGACCACGGTCAATGGCATTCACACGGCGGCAGGCGGACTCGTCGTGAGCGATCCCGGCATTCTCGGCGGCAAGCCGGTCTTTCGCGGCACGCGGATGCCGGTGCAGTCTCTGTTTGACTACCTTGCCGATGGCCTTTCGCTGGATTATTTTCTGGAGACGTTCCCGTCCGTCACACGCGAGCAGGCGGCAGCGGTGCTGCGCTACGGCTGGCAGCGCATTGAGGGCGAACTGGCCGCATGAAAATCCTGCTCGACGAGTGCGTTCCGCTCCAGGTGCGCCACGCGCTCGCGGGTCATGAAGTCGCCACGGCGCAAAAAATGGGCTGGGGTGGAATCTCCAACGGCGACTTGCTCAACAGGGCGGAACAAGCCGGCTTCGCCATCCTCGTCGTCGCGGATAAAAACCTGCGTTATCAGCAAAATCTTTCCGGTCGGCGCATGGCGATTCTCGAACTCTCGACAAATCACCGACCGACATTGGAAAAACATTTCGCGGAAATTAACGCCGCCGTCGAAAAACTTTCGCCGGGCGGGTATTTCATGCTGGAAATTCCTTAAGCCATCATGGAGCGGCTCGGTAAAAATCACGGCGGTTACCACGGTGAGAGGATTGACATCCGCGCCGTGCTGCGCGATATCGAAACCGCCGCGCAACAACACGGCTGGACCGGCGAGACTTTTGGGAAGCAAAGCGACTTTGACCTGCTCGCCCTGCACCGTACCTTGCCTTCAATCCGCAATCCGCAACCCGCAATCCGCATTTATTTGAGCGCCGGCATCCATGGCGACGAACCCGCCGGCCCGCTGGCCGCGCTGCGACTGCTTCAGGAAAACCAGTGGCCGGCGAACACCGAGTTGTGGTTTTGTCCGTGCCTGAATCCAATGGGCTTTGTTTTGAACCGGCGCGAGAACGCCGACGGCAGGGATTTGAACCGTGATTATCGCAAACCGCAAACCGCCGAGGTCCGCGCGCACATCGCCTGGCTGGACCGCCAGCCGCGGTTTGATTTGTATCTCTGCCTGCACGAAGACTGGGAATCGCACGGCTTCTATCTCTACGAACAGAATCCGGACCACCAGCCGTCGCTGGCGGAGAAAATCATCGGGCAGGTTTCAAAATTCTGTCCGATTGACCCGTCCGAAATCATTGAAGACCGCCCGGCCCAAGGTGGAATCATCCGGCCCAATCTCGACCCGAACACGCGGCCGCAGTGGGCCGAGGCGTTTTATCTCATCATGAGCAAGTCGCGGCTGGGCTGTACTTTGGAAGCCCCGTCGGATTTTCCGCTGCGGACACGCGTCAATGCGCTAGTCACCGGCGTGAATGCAGCGTTGGCAGGATAGGCAGGCAGGAAGCCTGCCCTGCGTCTCTCACTTCAGTTTCGCCTCGCGCCAGCGTTTCCAGGAGTCGCCGAGTTCCAAAAGCGTTTTGGGTTTGAACACCTTTTCGGCCATCGGAAACACGATGCGTTCTTCCTTGTCGAAATGCTGGCGTGACGATTCCACCACCGTGAGCAGCAGTTTCCGGGCGGATTCCGGCGTCTTTGCCTTTTGCACTTCCTGCAGTTCCCGGTCAATGGCTTCGTGTTCTTCGTGAAAGGTTTCGTTCTGGCCGATCTGGGCCAGGTAATGCTCGAGCGGCTCGATGAACAACTCGTCCTCCGTCTCGGAATGGGCGCGCATCAGCGTCTCCAGCATCGACGACGCCAGCTTGATCTCGTCGATTGTCTTGAACCGCGGCGCGGCCTTTTCCAGGTGATCGAACAGGTTGTGGAACACGACGTGTTCCGCCAAAAGGGCTTCGGTGATTTTCATGATTGTTCCAACGACAACCAGCAATTAACCCTTTGCCGCCCTTTTTGCCAGCCGATTTTTGACATTCTTTTGACGTCTTTTTGGCCACCGGACCTTGCCCCCGCGCCGGTTTGGCGGTAAAACCCCGGCCATGAGCAAGATGAATGCGGATCTGCTCCAGGCGATTGAACTCGCGCTGGCCGGCGAGTGGGACGCCGCGCATCAACTCGTTCAACGATACGAAGACGACACCACGGCCGCGTGGATTCACGCGGTGCTGCACAAAATCGAGGGCGATTTGGGCAACGCTCGCTATTGGTATCACCGCGCCGGTCAGATGAACCATTTCGATGACGACCCGCACACAGAATTGGCCGCTATCCAAGCCGAACTCCGCCATTGATTCGGAGGGGCGAGTTCCGCGAGTCCCAATTTTAGCCGCAGAGACACCGAGGCACAGAGTTTAACCACCATGAACATGCATGCAATTCCACGCGAAGAATTTTGAACCGCAGAGGCACAAAATTGCGGGGAAATTCACATGCCAACTTCTGGAACATGGCAACATTTGATGCCAGCATAACATGCCATTTGAGAAAGTTTCCTATCTCTCGTCAACACCTTGGCTCCAAGGTAAATTGCTGTTTGCACAATATACATGTCACCAAACACGTGCTCGTAGTCTGGCTCGTCAAATTCCCAGCGTATGCCTTTGGGCTCTGTATCTTCGACAAGGAGCGTTGCATAGCACAGTTCAATGGCACGCTTTGACTTTTTGATGTTGTATTTGCACTCTGGTAGCCGTCGCTTTATTTGAGCTTTTAATTTGCTTACGACATTGGGCATCTCTTGAGGCGTTGGCAGGTCAGAAGCCTTTCCTGACGTTCCAAAGGCGAGGCTAATCGGGGTTCGGTCGAGTGAAACCGCAAAGAAAAGTTCGTTGCCTATGTGTGCACGAATCAATCCCTTTTCATCCTCTATACTTTTACGATTCTCCTTTTTTTGTTTCGCAAATGTTTCCCCTTTTTCCCGTGAAGCTTCTGACAATTTTGGGATATCAAATTCGTATTGAAAATACTCGTCGATTCTTTCTACGAGGACGCAATTGATGCGTGCATCTATTCCAACGCTGAATATGTTCCCAAGCTTGGATCGAGTTGCTTCGAGTATCAAATCTCTCGTATTCGGATTCTCGCGAGCAAGCGATGGGGAAATGATAAACGCTTTATCGAGGTGCTCTTTGCATTCCTTTTTCCAATCAGAATTACTGTCAACTACATACGTGTCTCGCTGACTAAGCACGTCTAGCAACTTTTCCTTTTCAAAGTCGTGCGGAATATGATCACCGCTCAAGTTATATAGCGTTCGGGAATGCTTAAGTCCTTTTTCCACGCGCTCACGATCTTGCGGTGTTAACTTAGCGAGGATGTCTTCAACCTGCTTCTTCGGCATCACAAAGAACGGTAACGTTGCCATGGAGGAATGTTGTGATGCTTAACGTTGCCTGCCATCGTTGTCTCTGCTGCTACGAATAATTTTCCATCCCTGCACAGGTGCAAACCGGGTTGCGGTCGCCATGGACGTTGTCCACGCGGCCGACCGCGGGCCAGAATTTGTAGTCGCGCAGGCCCGGCACCGGGAACGCCGCCTGCTCGCGCGGATAGGGCCGGTTCCAGTTGTCCGCCGCAACCATGTCCGCCGTGTGCGGCGCATTTTTGAGCAGGTTGTTCTGCTTGTCCGCCGCGCCGGATTCGATGGCCGCCATTTCGGCATGAATCGCAATCATCGCGTCGCAAAAACGGTCCAGCTCGGACTTCGATTCGCTTTCGGTCGGCTCGACCATGAGCGTGCCGGCCACCGGCCACGAGAGCGTCGGCGCGTGAAAGCCATAATCCATCAACCGCTTCGCCACGTCCTCGGCGGTCACGCTTTTGAACGCGCGCAAATCCAGGATGCATTCGTGCGCCACCAGGCTGCCATGGC
>JBKQOA010000050.1:0-32136 GCA_052145735.1 Limisphaerales bacterium | reverse complement strand
CGCATCGGCATGAAGCCGTTTGTGGAATTGGGCTTTATGCCAAATGATCTGGCCAGCGGTCCCAAAACCATTTTCTGGTATCACGGCAACGTGACTCCGCCCAAAGACATGAAAAAATGGGGCGATTTCATTCGCGCCTTCGTCCTCCACTTGCAGGAACGTTACGGCGAGGCCGAGGTGCGCACGTGGTATTTCGAGGTTTGGAATGAACCGAACCTGGACGGGTTCTGGGCCGGCACGCAACAACAGTATTTCGACCTCTACGCCGTGACGGCGCATGCCATCAAGAGCGTTTCCGCCGATTACAGAGTGGGCGGTCCGGCAACGGCGGGTTGCGGCTGGGTGCCGGAGTTCATTCATTTCTGCGACACGAACCCGGCGCCGGTGGATTTCATCTCCACGCACACCTACGGCGTGGAAAGCGGTTTTCTGGACGAACACGGCAACGGCGGCACAGTGCTTTCCCGGAATCCCAACTCGATTATTGGCGACGTCAAACGGGTGCGCCAGGAGATCGCCGACTCGGCGATGCCCAGGCTGGAACTTCACTTTACCGAATGGAGTTCCTCTTACACGCCGGCCGATCCGGTTCACGACAGCTATCACAGTGCGGCTTACATCCTGGACAAACTCAAAAAATGCGGCGACGCCGCGCAATCCATGTCCTACTGGACGTTTACAGACATTTTCGAGGAAGCCGGCCCGCGCTGGGAGGCCTTTCACGGCGGCTTCGGCCTGATCAATTACGAGGACATCAACAAGCCGGCGTTTTACGCGTATCAGTTTTTGAACCGGCTCGGCCCGACGGAATTGAAGAACAACGACCCGTCCTCGTGGATTTGCGCCGACAATTCCGGCGGCGTGCAGGCGTTGATTTGGGACTTCACCAACACGCATCCCGGCAAGAAAGTCCACAATCAGGAATATTACAAACGCGATTTGCCCGCGCAGCCAAAAAACAAAATCACACTCAACTTGTCAAACCTGCCCAAGGGAAAATACACCGTGGAATCTTACAAAGTCGGCTACCGGGTCAACGACGCCTATGCCACCTATCGCGACTTGGGCTCACCCGCGCAACTCACCAAGGCCGAAGTCGCCAAAATCAAATCCGAAAACAGCGGCGCGCCCGTGGCAGTACGCACCGTGAACATTGGCCGCGACGGAAAATTCGAGCAGCAGTTCGACCTTCGTGAAAACGATGTCGTGCTTATCACGCTCAAGCCGCAGCGCTGATCGGCCATTGAGCGAAGATGCGGCTGGTGATTCTCAATCATGGTGGTAAATCCTGAAGTCATTGGCAAAATTATTGATATGCTTGGGCCATGATCCGTTCGAGAAATCGACAAATCAGGTGCAAAGTAAACGGCTAATAAACGATGGGTTAAGGTCTCGGTTTCCACAGCCGCGTTTTGGGAAACAGGAGGTCTTTGTCATATCATCCTGAACCCGAGCCAAAGCAAACTACTCGCCGATGATTTTCACCAGCACGCGCTTGCGGCGACGGCCGTCGAATTCGCCGTAGAAAATCTGCTCCCACGGTCCGAAATCGAGCCGGCCCTGCGTGATGGCCACCACCACCTCGCGCCCCATGACCTGGCGTTTCAGGTGCGCGTCGGCGTTGTCTTCGCCGGTGCGGTTGTGCTGGTATTGGGTGGTTGGCGCGTGCGGCGCGAGCTTTTCAAGCCACACCTCGTAGTCATGCAGCAAGCCGTCCTCGGCGTCATTGATAAAAACCGATGCCGTGATGTGCATGGCATTCACCAGGCAGAGGCCCTCTTTGACTCCGCTTTTCCGCACCAATTCCTCGACGGTCCCGGTGATGTTGACGAAGCCCCGGCGGTTGGGAACTTCAAACCAAAGATGTTCGGTCAGCGATTTCACAGACCTGATATGTCAGCAACGCCAACGGGTTGCAATCACATCCTGTTCGCCCCATCGGGTGCCGGTCGGCTCCATCGGCGGTTTCCGGGCAGGGAAACACAAAAAGACGACTGCCCCCGGGGTTGACGGATTCCCCTGCCCGGCTAAACTGCTGTTCATAATGCGAACGTTTTATGCCGTTGCCGGTCAAACCCTCAAACGGAGCATAACATTATGAAATCCAATCGTTTCAGCCGCCGCCATTTTCTGGAATGTTCCGCCGTGGCGGCCGGGGCCCTGACGCTGCTGCCCGATTCGCTGCTCGGCGCTCCGGCAACCAGGCGCACGGCCGTGGACCAGGTGACGCTCGGCAAAACCGGCATCAAAGTGAGCCGCCTGTGCATGGGCACGGGCAGCGGCAACGGCGGAGTGCAAACCGCCCTGGGCCGCGAAGGGTTCAACAAACTGGTCCATTACGCCTATGACCAGGGCATCACCGGTTTCGACTGCGCCGCCGCGTATAAAACTTATGAGTGGATGGCGGACGCCATCAAAGGCCTGCCCCGCGAGAAACTGTTCCTCCAGTCCAAGGTGGACGGCAAACCGGAGCAGGCGCTCGAAGCGATTGATCACCAGCGCAAGGTGTTCAACACCGACTACGTGGACAGCCTGCTGGTTCATTGCATGTACAAGGGCGACTGGACCGACAACTGGAAGCGCATCATGGACGCCTTTAACGAGGCCAGGGAAAAGCAATGGATCCGGGCCAGGGGCGTCTCGTGCCACAGCCTGCCGGCATTGCGCGCCGCGGTGGCGTCGGACTGGACGGAGGTGCACCTGGTGCGCGTGAATCCCCAGGGCAGACACGTTGACGGTCCGGAACAATCTATTTGGAGCAATCACGATGAGAATGTGAACCCGGTGGTGGCCGAGTTGAAAACCATGCGGGCCAAGGGCCGGGGCATCCTCGGCATGAAGATCATCGGCGACGGGGAGTTCCTCGACCCGGAAGACCGCGAAAAATCCATCCGCTTCGCCATGGCCCGGCCGGAACTCGACGCCGTCGTCTTCGGTTTCAAAAGCCCGGCGGAGATTGACGAAACCATCCAGCGGATGAACCGGGCGCTGGCCGAGGCGGCTTGACGTGCTGAAATCCCGTGCCCCGACCGCTGTGCGTTGCGTTTATGGCCAAAGATGGTTATCCTGTCCGCCATCATGCCATCCGAATCCATCTCCCGCCGGACCTTTCTGAAAACCGGCGCCGCCGCCACGGCGGCCTTGACCACCGTCTCCTGTCAGAATCTCGTCACCGAGAAAGGCTACGGCGGGAACAAAATCCCCATCGCCGTCCAGCTTTATTCGGTGCGCAAGGAATGCGCCGCGGACCTGCCCGGCACCCTCGCCGCCCTGTCGAAGATGGGGTACAAAGGCGTTGAGTTCGCCGATTATTTCGGGCGCGACCCCAAAACGCTGAATCAGATGCTTGCCGACAATGGCCTCCATTGCGTCGGGTCGCACATCCGGCCGTTCAACAGCCTGGTTGGCGACAACCTGCCGAAAACCATCGAATTCAATCATGCCCTGGGCAATCCGCGCCTCATTGTGCCCAGCATGCCGGAGCAATTCTCCAAAAGCATCCAGGGCTGGCAGCAAGCGGCCGATGTTTTCAATGAATTGGCCGGCCAATTGAAGCCCCACAAAATGCGGGTCGGTTTTCACAACGAAGGCCCCGAGTTCAAACCCATCGACGGCCAGGTGCCCTGGAACGTGTTCATGGACCGGACGACGCCGGACGTCATCATTCAGCTTGATACCGGCAACGCCGCCGCGGGCGGGGCGGATCCGGTCGCCTGTCTCAAGCGATACCAGGGGCGTTACGTCAGCCTCCACGAGAAAGCCTTTTCCAAAGCCAAACCGAACGCGATCATCGGCGACGATGAATTGGACTGGAAGGCGATTTTCCATGTCTGCGAAACCACGGGCGGGACCCAGTGGTATATCATTGAATACGAGAGCGATCTTTACCCGCCGATGACTGCCGTGGAAAAATCCCTGGCCGTCATGCGGCGCTGGGGCAAGTGCTGAAACCGTAGGAGCCGACGTAAGGAGGCTCATTTTAATCGGGCTACAGTGGCAGTCGGGAAAACTTGAGACTCGTCACCTCGTCTCCTACGAAGGCTTGAGCCCATCGCGCCGGGCAACGCCTCAATGCCGGAACGGACCTTTCTCCGCCGTCCTCAGCCTCAAACGGCGGCCGCCACCAGATCACCGACTTCACGCGTGCCGTGGCCCATCTTGCCGGCGGCGAGCGACTGGATCTTCGTGTTGATGATTTTCACGACGGCGTCCTCGATGGCCGCACCGGCTTTGGCTTCGCCAAGGAAGTCGAGCATCATCCCGGCGGCATTGATGGCCGCGAGCGGATTGATGACATTCTGGCCGGTGTATTTAGGCGCACTGCCGCCCATCGGCTCGAACATGCTGGTGCCCTCGGGATTGATGTTGCCGCCGGCGGCAATGCCCAGGCCGCCCTGAATCATCGCCGCCAGGTCGGTGATGATGTCGCCGAACATGTTGTCGGTGACAATCACGTCGAACCATTCCGGGTTTTTCACGAACCACATGACCGTGGCGTCCACGTGGGCGTAATCGCGTTTCACCGACGGATATTTCGCGCCCAGTTCGTGGAACGCGCGCTCCCACAAGTCGAAGGCGAACGTGAGCACGTTGGTCTTGCCGCAAAGCGTGAGCTGCGCGGTCTTGCCCGCCTGGATGTCCTCCGGTTTTAGGCCTTTCCAGGGCCTGCCGTCCCGCCGTTTCCGGGCGAGGTCAAAGGCGTATTTCAGGCAGCGTTCCACGCCGCGCCGGGTGTTCACGGATTCCTGGATGGCCACTTCATGCGGCGTGCCTTTGAACACAAAACCGCCCGAGCCGGTGTAAAGGCCCTCGTTGTTCTCGCGCACCACGACGAAATCAATGTGCTCCGGCCCCTTGTCCTTCAACGGACAGTCGGCGGCGCGGTATAATTTCACCGGGCGCAGATTGATGTACTGTTCCAGCTCGAACCGGAGGCGCAACAGAATGCCTTTTTCGAGAATGCCCGGCTTGACCTGCGGATGGCCGACCGCCCCGAGGAAAATCGCCTTGAACTTGCGCAACTCGTCCACCGCGCCGTCCGGCAGCACCTCGCCCGTTCTCAGGTAACGGTCGCCGCCGAAATCGTAATGATGCCAGTTGATTTTGAACCCGAATTTTTGGGCCGCGGCCTCGGACACCTTGAGACCCTCGCGGGCGACTTCCGGCCCCGTGCCGTCGCCGCCGATGACTGCAATATCGTAACTTTTCATGGATTTTGTCTCGAACCCCGAAAACCTTCGGGGCGGAAAGGATAATGCTAATGTTTTTAAGCCGGCTCGCAATGGAAATTTGCCCGGCAGCGTAATCCACTTGCTTCAAGCACGTTTAGGTTTTTCAATCAAGGAACAATGTCCGCCAAATCAACACGTCTGAAGGGAATTCTGATTGCCGGCATTGTTCTGCTGGGCATCATCTTTTATTACCTGTCGGTTTATTTTGTCCACCCGGTTGGCCACGGTCCCGCCGGGCCTCCGGTTTCGCGCAGCGCGTTTTCCAGGCCGTGGACAGACCGCCCGGTTCTGCTCGTTGGGTTGGGCGACAGTGTGACGGCCGGGTTTGGCGCGCGAAAAGGTTATTCCTATTTTGACCGGCTGATCACGAATCCACCCGATGAATTTGCCGACCTGAGCGGCATTTGTCTCCATGCGGTGATGCCAAAACTGCAATTCACGAACCTGGCCATCTCCGGCAGCACTTCGTTGGAGCACCTGGAAAAGGAATTACCCCGCCTGACGGTTGCCGGCCCGGATGTTCTCGGGATTGTCGTCTTTACCACCGGCGGCAACGACCTGATTCATAATTACGGACGCACTCCGCCGCGGAATCAAGCCATGTACGGAGCCAGTCTGCAACAGGCAAAACCCTGGATTGAAGATTTTGATCGCCGCCTCAATTTGATGATTAACGAAATTACAACGCGATTTCCGGGCGGCTGCCAGATTTTTCTGGCCGATATTTATGATCCGACCGATGGCGCGGGCGACATCCAGCACACCACGCTGCCCGGCTGGCCCGATGGTCTGAAAATTTTGAGCGCCTACAATGAAATCATCCAAGCGTGCGCCCGGTCACATACCAATGTGCACCGGGTCAATTTGCACGACGCCTTTCTCGGCCACGGCATTCATTGCGCGCAATTCTGGACGAAACATTACGATTGGAAGGACCCGCACTATTGGTATTTCATCAATCTGGAAGACCCCAACGAACGCGGCTATGATGCCCTGCGAAGATTGTTTTTAAACGAAATGGCGGCGTGTACGAATCAATTGAAATAATTCCCATGGTTTTGCCCTACAAAGTCGCCACGCTGCTGTATTGCTTCAACGAGCACGATGAGGTGCTGCTGCTCGAACGCGCACAGGAGCCGAACCGCGGCTTGTGGAGCCCGTGCGGCGGGAAGTTGAAAATGGACAGCGGCGAATCGCCCTACGCCTGCGCCTGCCGCGAGGCGCACGAAGAAACCGGCCTGGCGCTGCGCCCGGAAGACCTGCACCTGACCGGCCTTGTCAGCGAGCACGGCTACCAGGGCCAATTCCATTGGCTGATGTTTTTGTTCGAGGTCAAGCCCCGCCTGAAATCATTGCCGCCCCATCATGCCGAGGGCCGGTTCCAGTTCTTCGCCCGGGCCGCGCTGGAAGGCTTGAACCTGCCGCAGACCGACCGGGAACAAATCTGGCCCTGGTTCTGGCGGCATCGCGGGGGCTTTTTTGCGGCGCACTGCCATTGTCATCCCGACGGCCGCAACGACTGGATGCTGGAGGAATCCACCGTAGGAGCCGACGTGAGGAGGCTTTAACAAAAATGCAATAGTGAGACTCCTTACGTCGTCTCCTACAAAACAAGAAGATATGGACGAACCCGTCATTGATCTGCACAGCGACGATTATTTCATGCGCGAGGCCCTGCGCCAGGCGGCGCGCGCCTTCGCCGCCGGGGAAGTCCCGGTGGGCGCGGTCATCGTCCGCGAAGGCCGCGTCATCGCCCGGGCCTGCAATCAGGTGGAACAGCTCAAGGACGCCACCGCGCACGCCGAGATGCTGGCGCTCACGCAGGCGGCGGAAACCATCGGCGACTGGCGGCTGACGGATTGCACGCTGTACGTGACCAAGGAGCCCTGCCCGATGTGCGCGGGCGCGATGGTGCACACCCGGCTGGCGCGCGTGGTGTTCGGCGTGAGCGACCCGAAGGCCGGCGCGGCGGGCGGCGCCCTGAACCTGCTGCAATGGCCCACGTTGAACCACCGTTGCGAAATCACCGGCGGCGTCCGGGAGGCGGATGGCCGGGAACTGCTGCAACAATTCTTCCTCCAACAGCGGCAGAAACCGGGCGACCGTGGACCGGTTTGATTTCCCCGCCCCATAAAACAAAACGAGGCGTCCGGGCGGACGCCTCGTTGTTTTAAGGCCTGGGCCGAAAAATTACTGCGGGAAGTTATACCACAGAACCTGGCTCGGCGCGCCGTTGGTGGCGGTGCCCAGGGCCGTCTGCAATCCGGCAATGGTCACCTGCTGCGCACTGCCATCGGCCATACCGAGATTGCCCACCCGCAAATGCAAGTCAACGGCGGTCCATGCCCACCATGCGGAGCCGAGCGGCGGCCATTGAAAATTGTTCGGGGTTGAAATGGAATTGGTCGTGGTGCCTGCGATACCTTGCGCAGATACGGTTCCGATGTTCCGGTCGCCATCCAGAATCATTTGCGGATAGGTTTCGGCCGCGTCGCCACAAACGAAATAGCTCAAATTGGCGGGCGTATTGCTGAAGCAACTGCCGCTGATGGCAAAAAAGTTCGTGGCTACAGCACGAGAGATCATGTTGCCCGAGTAGCCGGGGCCCTGCATGCCCTGGCCGCCATCAGCCGGGCAAACCAGGATCTTGGGCGTGCTCAATTCGTTGGACATCACGGTGAAAACAGCGTTTACATTGTATGCTGCGGCGGACGCGGGCGAATTTCCCGAGCTGTAAATTTTCTCCTTGGCGCCGTTGTAAAGCGTGCTGAGCGCCATCGGATAGTGGTCGCTGTTGTCGCCTTCCCAGAGGCGGAAAGCAATGCCCACCTGTTTGATGTTGCTGACGCAATTGATGCGTTGCGCCTTGCGCTTGGCGGCGGCGAGCGCCGGCAGCAAGAGCGCCGCGAGGATGGCGATGATGGCGATCACGACGAGCAATTCGATCAGCGTGAAGGCGGTTTTCTGTTTCAGAATTCTTTTCATACGGTCAGTGTTTTTGGTTTTCGTTTGTTGAGTGACGGTCGTTCACAACTATCACAGTCGTACGCCCTGTCAACACCATTTGTAAAACCTTTTAGCAATGCCGGTGCCAACCGCCCTTTCGCTCAAAAAGCCAGATAAAACCGGGGGTACAGCCCCTTGCGGCGGCATCTGGCGTGAAATTTTCACGCGCAACGCGTGAAATTCACGCGCCGCGCGGAATGTCCCGCCGCCCGGAAATGCCAGCCCGGCAGGCGCCCAAACACCCCGATTGCCCTTCCTGGGATGACCATTCCCTGTTCAAAGAGAAGGCCGGATACCGGGGATGCGTCCGCCGGGAAGAACACGGAGCGGCATTGACATGCCGGTGCGCATCGCAAACACTGCCCGACCCTATGGCCGAGCCCAAAGAAAACGCGCTCATGGAAAAAATCGTGTCGCTGTGCAAGCGGCGCGGATTCATCTACCCATCATCGGAAATTTACGGCGGCATCAACGGCTTTTGGGACTACGGCCCGCTCGGCGCGGAGCTCAAGCGCAACGTCAAGGAACTCTGGTGGAACACCATGACCCGCCAGCGCGACGACGTCGTCGGCCTCGAGGCCACCATCATCATGTCGCCGAAAATCTGGAAGGCCAGCGGCCACGTGGACACGTTCAGCGATCCGATGATTGATTGCAAGACGTGCAAAGGCCGTTTCCGTGCCGACCAGACCGGGGAGATTCCGTGCCCCCAGAAACCCAGCAAGATGGTATCCGAATGTCACGGCGAAAAGACCGCCCCGCGCGCCTTCAACCTGATGTTCCAGACCTACGTCGGCCCGGTCCAGGACGAATCGGCCATCGCCTACCTCCGCCCGGAGACGGCCCAGGCCATTTTCGCGCAGTTCAAGAACGTGCTGGAAACCTCGCGGCAGAAGGTGCCGTTCGGCATCGCCCAGGTCGGCAAGGCGTTCCGCAACGAAGTCACGCCGCGCAATTACACCTTCCGCTCGCGCGAGTTCGAGCAGATGGAACTGGAGTTTTTCATCAAGCCGGATGAGGTCGTGGAAGCCATTTGTGGAAAAGTTGCCAGCGCGGCCGGGGTCAGTAGCCGCGTTTGTGAAAACGCGGATATTCCGCGCTCTGACGAGACGCGGCCACCTCAACCCAATTGGGGCTGGGAAGCGTGGCACAAATATTGGGTCGAGGAACGCATCACGTTTTACGAAGGCATCGGCCTGCCGCGCACGACGCTCGAGGAATACTGGCAGAAGCCGGAGGAACTCGCGCATTACGCCCGGGCCTGCGTGGACATCCTGTTCAAGTTCCCCTTCGGCACGCAGGAACTCGAAGGCATCGCCGCCCGCAGCGATTTTGATCTCAGCCAGCACGAGCGCTTCTCCGGCAAGCCGATGGGCGTGTTCGATGAGGAACTCCGCACTGCCTGGGGCAAATTGCCCAGGGAAAAGCAGGACGAACTCTGGCGGCGCTATTACGAAAACCGGAAGAAATACCTGGTCAAAATGGGCGTCGCGGAGGAACCGGCGGCGAAGGATGCGACCGAAGACGCGAACGGACTGGCCAAGGGCCAGTATATTCCGCATGTCATTGAACCCAGCGCCGGGGTGGACCGTCTAATCCTTGCCTTGATTGCCAATGCCTACAGCGAAGTGACCGAAACGGATGACAAGGGCAAAGCCGAAACCCGCGTCATCCTGAAGTTTCACCCGCGGGTGGCGCCGGTCAAAGCCGGGGTCATGCCCCTGCTCAAGAACAAGCCTGACCTCGTGAAGAAGGCGCAGGAAGTGCGCGATTTGCTCCGTCCCTGGCTGAATGTGTATTACGACGACGCCGGTTCGATCGGCCGGCGTTACGCGCGGCAGGACGAGGCCGGCACGCCGTTCTGTGTGACGATTGATTTCGACACGCTGGGCGAAAAACCGGAGCTGAAGGACACCGTGACGGTGCGTTACCGTGATGACGGCAGACAGGAGCGCATCGCCATCGGCGAATTGCTGAACTGGCTGCTGCCGAAAATCCGCTGATGGCCGACACCACAAAAAACGTGGTCGTGAAGAAGCGCGCGCCGACGCTCTACCTCATCATCGTCGGCAAATTGATCAAGGGCGTGTTGTCGCTGCTGCTGGCTTTTGGCGTTTACAAACTGGCGGGAGCCGACCTTTCGGATTATTTCGACCGTTTCCTGCGCTGGGTGCATCTCGATCCCGAAAACCGTTTCCTCTCGGATCTCGGCGACCGCATCGATCGAATCACGCCGGCCAACGTGCGTTTATGGGCCAGCGGCACTTTTCTCTACGCCCTGTTTGCGCTCGTCGAAGGCGTGGGGCTGATGTTCCGCATGCCGTGGGCCGGCTGGCTGGCGATTGGGGAATCAGCGTTTTTCATCCCGATTGAAATTTACGAATTGGTGCGCCATCCGGGAATGGAACATCATCGCTCCGTGGTGCTTCTGGTTGTGCTGATACTCAACATCTTCATCGTCTGGTATCTGTACGCCAACCGGAAACGCCTGTTCCGGCATCGTCACTGACTGTTCCAGCGTGACCCCGCAGGCCTGCTGGCCTGGTTGACGTGCATAATCAATCAACGGCGGGCTCCAACGTGGAATGAGGCGGGGATTTTACCTTCACGGACCGGTTTCCCGGCACCGTTCAACCCGGGCGGCTTCAAGAAATGCCAGCGATGTCCGGACGCCGATTCGGCCAACCGCCTCCGGCACCCTGACCGGCCTGAAATAGGGGGATCGTGGAACTCGCCCCTCCGAACCAAAAATAATTACCGATGGATTTCCAGCCGCAGAAACTGGTTCGTTGCGTTCACCATCACGTTGGTTGAGCTCGTGACCGTCACATTCACGTATTGAGCGGGCGGAACGCCGTTGGTTGGAGATTCCGCCACCGTTGCGCCCGGCAGGTTCGTTACCCAGCCGGTCGCGGCGGCGAACGTCATCAGGTCGCTCCACGCCGTCAGCGAGCTGGAAGTCTGCAAGACGTAAGTGATGTCGCTCGCCGAAGTGTTGCGGGGGAAATAAACCTGGAATTGATTTCCGGCGAGTGTCCCCGTGAAGGGATTTGTGTTCGTTGCCAGGGGATTGAAGGCATACGCATAAGCCAGCAGGTTCACGATGCCATCCTGCGCCGGGTCCGCCGAATCCCCGGCGATGGCAGGATTGTTGGCATTGGCGCCAAAATAGTGGAGTTTCCACGCGTCAATCGGCGGTTCGATGATGGTCAGCACCGCCGTGGGTTGCACTCCCAGGGCCGACGCGCCGTTCGTGGGACTGCTCAGGGCCAGATTTACCGTCACGTTGGATTGAACCACATTGTTGGCCAGGATCGGTACGGTAAAGGTTTTCGCGCCCGTCTCGCCATTCGTCCAATTCAGCACGCCCGAAACGCCCGTGTAATCCGCGCCGTCCGACGCCGTGCCGCCGGCCGCGGTGGCGTACGAGAGCTGCACCGCGCCGTTCGTGCCGCCGAGGCGGTTCACCGTGATGGTCGCGTTGGTGTTGGCCTCCGACACGCTGTAAGCCGGCGAGCTGAAGGCGAATGTTCCGGCGAGCAGGCCGAACACGGAAACGGAGTTCGAGTTGCCGACAAAAACCTTTCCGTCGGCAACGGTCGGGACGGCGAACTTGGTGCCGTTGGCGAGCCGGTCCCGATTTCCCGCCGCCTGGGTGCTGTTGTACAGTTCGGTCGTGAGATTCGTGGCATTGCCGGCCACGAGCACGGCGGGAGTCCCCATTTGCAGGGTCCAGACGATGCCGTTGTTGGTGCCGCTGGCCGAGATGCCTGGCGTCGCCCCTGGAAAGGTATAGCTGCGGGAACCGGTGGAAGCCGGGCTGCCGGACAACACCCCGCTTGTCACGGTAAACATCTTCAACTTGTCTCCGTTACCCGCATAATAAACCCGGCCGCTGAACCAGGCGGGTGTGTCGAACGCGCCGTTGATTTGTCCGCCGACGGTCTGCGCGACGAAATCGATGCTGTTGGTCGGGTCAAAGTGATTGTTTCCGGTGGTGAACTGGTCGCGATTCATCACATAAATTTTCCCCTCCTTGCCGGCCCCGAGCAACAGATGCGGATAAGTTCCCGCTTGGTCCGGCAGCAGCAACAAGCCGCCTGAACCCAGGTCAGTATCGTTGGCTTGCAGGGTGAACTGGTCGTAAGGTGTGAAATAGTCCACGACGGCCAGCCCATTGGTGGTGGAAAGTTTCATGAAGCTGTCCCCGTATTCCGTCCTGCCGGAATTGTTCGTGACGTTGAAAATCCCGTTGGCGACTTCAAAGAACAGGTTCGTGTTGTCATCCACCGCCAGGCCGCCGCCGGCCATCCAGATGCCGCCTTCGCCGGCGTTCGCCCCATAAGCGGCGGTCGTGCTGTTGGGCGTCGTGTTGAAAACGTAGTTGGTCAATTGCACCAGGTTCGTGGCATTGAACCCGATGATCCAGCCGTGATACGGGTCGGTGTCGGCATAACCGGCGTAGGCAACATAGACGATGCCACCGGCCAGGGTCAGCGCCGGACGCTGGTTTTCCTGCTTCGCATTGAAAGTCACCCTGCCGCTGGAACTGTCCACGCCGGTTCCGGGAACCGAGGCCGTGATGGTGACCGGGCTGAAACTCCGTTCGGTGCCGTCGGCAATGTTCAACGCGTGCAGGCGGTGAAAATAATTCGTCACGCCGGCGCCGGGTTCACCCGTGAACGCATCCACGTAAAGCGTTCCTGAATTGGTGTCAATCACTGGCGTCCCCGTGACGCCGACTTCCGGCATGATGTCGGTATAAGCTCCGCCGTTGTAGCGCGTCCCGAAATTCTTGTTCGTGAAGGTGGCTGTCACCGTCAGGGCGGAAGTGCCGAGACTGGTCTTCCAGAGCAACCCGCCGCCCGTGCCCGCATTGTCTGCATCCCAGGCATAGACCGTGTCGTGTTCCGTGGCGATGAACAGGACGTTGTGCGTGCCTTGTCCGGCAATGGCCACGTTCGGCACATAAAGCGGCTGCGCATAAACGTAGCCGTCCACCGCGTAGGAAAAGAGCTTGCCGAACGCCGTCGAGTTGACGTTCGTGAGGTTCAGGACCGTCTCGTTGAGATTGGCCCCGTCCCGATGGTTGTTGTTGTGGTAAGTCCAGACGCTGACCTGCCCGTCGGCGGCCGGCGCGGCGAACATCATGGCCAGAACGCTGCCGGACCAAAAAAGAGATAAAAATTTCACAATAAGTAAAGAGTATATGCCTTATTTGCATCGCTTCAACAAAAAACCTCGCCGGCCGGACAATCTGACAGCATGCGTTCCGGAGGCCGGAGCGCTGCGACGCCCTGACTGGTGCGAAATACGGGAGTTTTTAAAACGCGGCCCCTCCGACCCGGCGCAAAATTGTTCTTGTGCCTTTTGCGCTTCTTTGAGGCTATACTGATTGCCGGTTCCGGTTTCGAGACATGAAACACGCGTTCACGCTCGTCGAACTGCTGGTGGTGATTGCCATCAGCGCCATTCTTGCGGCGCTGCTTTTGCCGGTGCTAAGCCGGGCCAGGGCGTCCGCCCAGCGCACGGCCTGCCTCAGCAACGTTCGCCAAATCAACATGGCTGTTCACCTGTATGCCGACGAGCACGGTGACGCCATCGCCTGCTACACCAACGAAATTTACTTCGACTACAAGGAAAACATTTTGCCGTATCTGGGCCGGGCCGGAAATTCATCGTCCAGCAATGCTGTCTTCATCTGCCCGGCTGATGATTTCGATATGTCCGGCCCGATTGGCACCTGGCTTTTTGGCCCGTACAACGGCCGGGGCTTTTGCACCCAGCCCTGGTCGCATTTTTCCAGTTACTGGTTCAACGGCGGCGTGCTGCGCGACACCGATACCAACGATCTGGGCATGGCGCAAAAACCGTTCGCCTCGGTCCGGGACCCGGCCAGAACCGAACTGATCGGGGAAGACTCGGGCGGCATTGGTTTGAGCAGCCACAACCGCGAGCAGCCGCTGCAGTTTCCGGACGCCCGCAACGTGATGAGCTTTGTGGACGGCCACGTGGATTACACCAAAATCTTCTGGAACGGAGTACAAGGCGGGGGTGGATTCCCGGTCAAATACGAACCGCCCGCCGGCTACGATTACAAATGGACGGGGAATTGATTTTTGTCAGTTTCTGAGGGCGAAGCTCCGCGACGCCCTGACTGGTCTGAAATATGGGGGCACGTGGAACTCGCTCCTCCGAATTTATCGGTCCCGCTTCAAAAGAAATTCCGCCAGGGCTTCGAGGGCGATGGCTTTGCCTTTGAACGTCTTCAGCGCGGCGAACGCCTTGTCCGTCAATTGCGCCGCAATTTTCCGCGATTTTTCCACACCCACAATCGCCGGGTAGGTCGCCTTCTGTGCTTTCGTGTCCTTGCCCGCCGTCTTGCCGAGCTGCTCGCTGGTTTGCGTCACGTCCAGGATGTCGTCAATCACCTGGAAGGCCAGCCCGACGTGATAGCCGAAATCGGTCAGCGCCTTGAGTTGCGCCGCCGTGCAGTTCGCGCTCATGCCGCCCAGCCGCACGGAACAGCACAGCAGCGCGGACGTTTTGCGCTCGTGGATGTATTTCAATTCCGCGACGGAAAGTTTCTTGCCTTCGCCTTCCAGGTCGGCGACTTGGCCGGCGACGAGTTGCAGCGAGCCGGAAGCTTTGGCAATTTCCAGAATCAAATCGCGGTGCGGATAGCGCGGCCAGCCTTTGGCCTGGGCGGCGATTTCAAACGCCTGCGTCAGCAGCGCGTCGCCCGCCAGCACGGCGATGCCTTCGCCGAACACCTTGTGGTTGGTCGGCTTGCCGCGGCGGAAATCGTCGTTGTCCATCGCCGGCAGGTCGTCGTGGATGAGCGAATAGGTGTGGATGCACTCGACGGCGCAAGCCAGCGGCACGGCGTCGGTTTCGCGTCCGCCACAGGCCTGGGCGGCGGCGAGGCAAAGCGCGGGGCGCATGCGTTTGCCGCCGGCAAAGAGCGAGTAGCGCATCGCCTGGTGGATGGTGGCGGGCCGGGTTTTACCGGACGGCAGGAATTTGTCGAGTGCCCGGTTGACGGTTTCGGTGCGCGCGGCCAGAAATTGCGGCAGATCAAACTGGATGGTTGCGGACATGCCGGTTTGTTTTAGAAAACGCCCTTCAATCGCGCAAGTTTTAAGGGGATTTTTCTTATTGCTTTCGGGGCGGCAGCGATTAGAATTCCCAGCTCTATTTATCAAAACATATTGTGAACGCTGAACTTTGCAGAAGAGCCGCCGAAAAGGTCGGCAACCCCAACATCCTCGTCAACCTGATTTCGCGCCGGGTGCGCCAGTTGAATTCCGGCGGTGGCGGGCTGAGCCGTCCGCTCATCGCTGACGTGGGAAACCTGGGCGCGGCGGACATCGCGCTGCGCGAGTTGCTGGAGGATAAAATCGGCTGGGAAATGCCGGAACCGGTCGAACTGGTCCGCCCGCAACCCAAGAAACGCAAGAAGCGCTGAGTTTCTCGTAGGAGCCGATGTGACGAGGCTCTTATTCGTTCCCGGTCTTGCCTTCCAACTTTGAAATGAGCCTCCTTACGTCGGCTCCTACAATTTTCATTTTTTAATCCGCGTCATTTGCGGATAAAGTCAGACCCATGGCCGACATCGTGACCAATCACAAGGCCCGGCGCGATTATCACATCCTCGAAACCTTCGAGGCGGGTATCGTGTTGCACGGCACGGAGGTCAAGTCGCTGCGCGCGGGCAAGGGGCAGATCGCCGACGCGTTCGCGCGGGTGGAGAAGGACGAGGTCTGGCTTTACAACGCGCACATCGACGAATACTCGCACGGCAACCTTCGGAACCACCAGCCCAAGGCCCCGCGCAAACTGCTGCTGCACAAATCGGAGATCCGCAAGCTGTTCGGACTGGCGGCGGTCAAGGGCCACGCGCTGGTGCCGCTGGGATTTTACTGGAAGAACGGCAAGGTGAAGGTCGCGCTGGCCGTCGGCAAGGGCAAGCAACAGTTCGACCGGCGTGAGGATTTGAAGCAGCGCGATGCCGATCTGGAAGTCAAACGCGCCACGATGAAATGGGCCAAGGGGAAATGATTGAACGAGGATGAAAGATGGAGAATTGAGGGTGAAAACAAAAAGAGGACGGCACTTTTGCGCCATCCTCCAGCTTCAATTCTTTATCCTCGCCTAAGCTTTGACCGCCGCTTCGGGCTTCTTCCAGGTGCGTTTGGGCGCCTTGATGACGAGGCCTTTTTTGATGGCGCTGGCGGCGACGCGGATGTAGCGGACCTCGCCGTTCACGACGGCCTTGACGCGCTGCAGATTTGGCAGGAACCGGCGCTTGGTGATGGCGGTGATGTGCGTGCCGATGCCGCCCTGTTTCTTGGGTTTGCCACTCCGCCAGATGATGCTGCCCTTGCGCGGGCCTTTGCCGGTCAATTCACAAATGCGTGCCATAAATTTTCAGTAATGAGCCGCAAATCCTAGCAGCCAAATCTGCCGTGGCAAGCACTATTTCCGGTGGATTTAGCTCCCCGCCCCGACCACCGCCGGGGTTTGAAAAATGGGCTTGGCTTTCCGGGCTGATTGCCGTTTTCTTTGATTCAAATGAACATCCGTCCGCCGGGTCGTAACCCGCTCAAACTACTCTTATTCGCCGCCAGTCTCGCGGTGCTTTTCATGCCAATCCACATCGGCGCAGCCGATGCCGCCGCGGCCAAAACCACCGCGGTGACCAACACGCCGACCGAGGCCAAGACAGATACCGTGGCAAGCTCGGTCGTGAAGGTGTTTTCCATCGCCCGTTATCCTGATTTTTTCAAACCTTGGTCCAAACAAGCTCCCACCGAAGTAACCGGTAGCGGGGTGGTCATCGAAGGCAAACGAATCCTCACCTGCGCTCATGTGGTCCTTTATGCCAGCCAGGTGCAAATCCAAGCCAACCAAGGGGGGGACAATCTTCCCGCAAAGATCGAGGCCATTGCGCCGGGCATTGACCTGGCCGTGCTCAAACTGGATGATGAAACGTTCTTCAACACGCATCCGCCTCTGGCCTGCACGCAAGCGCTTCCCGAAATCCGGGACATGGTCATGGCGTACGGATATCCCGAGGGTGGCACCAGCCTTTCCATCACCAAGGGGATCGTTTCCCGCATCGAGTTTGCCCTGTATAACTATCCGGTTTCCGGTCTGCGCATCCAGATTGACGCTGCCATTAATCCGGGCAACAGCGGCGGACCGGCAGTAGTTGGAGACAAAATGGTTGGGCTGGCCTTCAGTCGCCTCGGCGGCCAGGCTGAAAATATTGGTTACATCATTCCTTGCGAGGAAATTGACCTGTTTCTCAAAGCCATCGCCACCGGACGTTACGACGGCAAACCAATGATATTCGATGATTGCCAGATGCTGGGAAATACTGCTCTCCGCTCATTTCTCAAACTTACTAATTCGGTCAAAGGAGTCATCGTGAACAAAATTGCCAACCCGGATCCGGGTTATCCGCTCAAAAAATGGGATGTCATCACTAAAATCGGTGATATCCCCTTGGACGATCAAGGCATGGTCAATCCAGGCAACGGCCTCCGGGTCTTTTTCAAATATATGTGCCAAAAAGTTGTGCAGAACAGGAAGGTCCCCCTGACTGTGATGCGTGCGGGAAAGCAAATTCAGATTGAAGTTCCAGTGCCAATGGATTGGCCGCTGCTGATACCCGATTTGGCAGGTAATTACCCATCCTATTTTATTTTTGGCCCCATGGTATTCTCCTCTGCATCGCAGCAACTTGTCCAAGGATTGACGGTTGGCAATCTGGGAGCCAGCCGAATGACCATCCTTGCCGCTACCGGCAGCCCTTTGATAACACGGCTGGGCGATGACCCTGCTTTCGCTGGAGAAAGTCTGGTCGTCGTTCCTTCTCCCTTTTTCACCCACCCATTGGTCCAAGCCTACACCAGTCCGTTTTTGGAAGTTGTCAAAACCATTAACAACATTCCTGTCAAAAATCTTAATCACTTGGTGCAAATTCTGCGCGACTCAAAGGAAGAGTTCATCCAAATCGAATTTTTTGGACGCAACAAGCAGGTCGTGGTTTTCCCCCGCGCGGCGGCGCTCGCTGCCACAGACGACATCCTGACGGACAATGGGGTTCGCAGCCAGGGTTCGCTGGACACCCTGGCCATCTGGAATGCCAAGCCTGCCCCATGAAATTGAACGAACTGAAAATGTCCAAATCCGGGCCGGCGGCGCCAACCCCGGCGCCGGCCCGCCGCCTGACAAACGCGGTCCAGCCTTTTGCCGCGCTGCGACCCAAACCCGAACTGGCCGCGAAAATCTGCGAACTGCCCTACGATGTCATGTCATCGGACGAGGCGCGCCATATCGCCGACGGCAACCCGCTCAGTTTTCTGCACGTCAGCAAGCCGGAGATCGACCTGCCGCCGGGCACCGACCCGCACGCGCCGGAGGTGTATGCCAAAGGCCGGAAAAATTTTCAGAAACTCATCGCCGACGGCGCGTTGCAGCCGGATGCGCGGCCGTGTTTTTATCTTTACCGCCAGGTCATGGGCGAACATGCGCAGACCGGTCTCGTGGCCGCGGCCAGTTGCGAGGAATACCTGGCCGGGACCATCAAGAAGCACGAGTTGACGCGGCCGGACAAGGAGGACGACCGGGTCCGGCACATCGAAGCCCTCAACGCGCAGACCGGGCCGGTTTTCCTGACCTACCGCGCCGTCCCCGAGCTGGACCAGTTTGTGGCACAAAAAACCACCGCCCCGCCGGACGTGGATTTCACCGCTCCGGACGGGGTGCGCCACACGTCCTGGATGCTGGCCGAGGTGGATGACCTTAAATTCATCTGGGCGCAGTTCGCCAAAATACCGGCGCTCTACATTGCCGACGGCCACCATCGCAGCGCGGCGGCGGCGCGGGTCTGCCAGTCGCGCCAGGGCGCCGGCGAGAGCGGCCATTTTCTCGCCGTGATCTTTCCGCACAACCAGATGCAGATCCTGCCCTACAACCGCGTGTTGAAGGACTTGAACGGCTGGCCGCCGGAGCAGTTGCTGGAGATTCTCGGCATCGTATTTGCCACCGACCCGCACGGCACGGGGGTGCCATTACGCAAACACGAGGTCGGGTTTTATTTCCAGGGCCAATGGCGGACCCTCATCTTCCGCAAAAAACTCACCGAAACCGAAAATCCCGCGGACGCGCTCGATGTTTCCCTGTTGCAAACGTACATCCTGTCACCGGCGTTCGGCATCGGCGACCCGCGCACGAGCCAGCGCATCAGTTTCGTCGGCGGCATCCGGGGCCCGGCGGAATTGGAGAAGCTCGTCAACAGCGGCGAATACGCCTGTGCGTTTTCCCTGTTCCCCACCAGCATCGAGGATTTGATGACCATCGCCGATGCCGGCGGTGTCATGCCGCCCAAGAGCACGTGGTTCGAGCCGAAGCTCCGCGACGCGATGTTCTGCCACCTGATCTGACGTGGCGGCGTTTGTGAAAACGCCGGTCGCGCTTTCACAAGCGTGGCTACAGCGCGGCTATGGGCCGGCGCGGAGAGGCAACCGATTTGTTTTCGTGTCATTCGTGTGTTTCGTGGTTAATAATTCCGCGTGCCGATGAATCGTCTTCAACGCGGGTTGCGCGCCACCTTTGCGGGCATGGCCGTCAACCTCGTGTTGTCGGGCACAAAACTCGCCGCGGGCATCGCCGGCCATTCACACGCACTCGTCGCGGATGCGGTCGAATCCTTCGCCGACATTTTCAGCTCGCTCATCGTCTGGCGCGGACTTGTCGTGGCGGCGGCGCCTCCGGATGAAGACCATCCCTATGGCCATGGCAAGGCTGAACCCATTGCGTCGGCCATTGTCTCTGCCGTGCTGCTCGGCGCGGCGTTGTGGATCGCCCTCAAGGCGTTCATCGAAATCAGCCTGCCCCATCCGCCGCCGGCGCCGTTCACACTCGTCGTGTTGCTGGCGGTCGTGGCCGTGAAGGAAGGCCTGTTCCGGTTTGTCGCGCGCGAAGGCCGGGCCGTGGACAGTTCCGCCATGAAAACCGACGCCTGGCACCATCGCAGCGACGCCATCACGTCCGTGGCCGCCGGCATCGGCATCAGTGTGGCACTCATCGGCGGCAAGGGTTTCGAGGCGGCGGATGACGTGGCGGCGATTGCGGCGGCGGGGGTCATCGCCTGGAACGGCTGGCACCTGCTCCGTCCGGCACTCAACGAACTCATGGATACTGCGCCCGGTCCGGAGGTGATTGACCGGATCCGGCAGATTGCGACCGCCACGCCCGGCGTGGACCGCGTGGAAAAATGCATTGTTCGCAAGGTGGGTTATCAGTATTTCGTGGACATGCACGTGGAAGTGGACCCGCAAATGAGCGTGCTGCGCTCGCATGAAATCGCCCACAACGTGAAGGACAAAATCCGCGACGCCGTCCCCGCCGTCAGCGACGTGCTGGTGCACATCGAACCGCTCGGCATCGCCGCGCGAAAAAAGGTGAAATAATCTGTGCCCTTTTTCACTTCGGCGGACATTTACGGGTATAAATGCCGGAGATGAACGACATCGCATTATTGCGGCAATACGCCGAAAACAATTCCGAAGAAGCGTTCGCTGAACTGGCCACGCGGTACATCAATCTCGTTTATTCCGTCGCGTTGCGCAGCGTGGGCAACCCGCACGCGGCCGAGGAGATCACGCAGGCGGTGTTCATCATCCTGGCGAAGAAGGCACAGGGTTTGTCCCAACGAACCGTTCTTTCCGGCTGGCTTTATCAAACCACGCGGCTGACGGCAGCGAATTTCCTGCGCGGCGAAATCCGCCGGCAGCGGCGTGAACAGGAGGCATACATGCAATCGCTTTTGAACGAACCGGAACCGGAGGTCTGGCCGCAAATCGCGCCGCTGCTGGACGTGGCGATGGAGCGGCTCGGCGAGAAGGACCGCAACGCCATTGTGCTGCGTTATTTCGAAAACAAGAATTTACGCGAAGTTGGACTGGCTTTGGGCGCGAGCGAGGACGCGGCAAAAATGCGCGTGAACCGCGCGCTGGAAAAGCTGCGGAAATTTTTCACGAAACGCGGGGTGGCGCTTTCCGGCACAGTGATTGCCGGCGCGGTTTCGGCAAATTCCATTCAAGCGGCACCGGTGGGACTCGCAAAGACGATTTCCGTCGTCGCGATGACAAAAGGCGCGGCCGCCAGCGGTTCAACCTTAACCCTCATCAAAGGAGCATTGAAAATTATGGCCTGGACCAAAGCAAAAACGGCAATTGTTGTTAGCGTGGCGGTGATTTTGGCTGCGGGCACAACCCCCATGGTCATTCACCATTACCGGACCAACGCCTCGATTTTCTCATGGACGCAGGAATTGTCCGACAGCGACAACGCAAATTACGAAAGACTGACCGGTACTGCTCCGGCGGAGGCGGCCAGGACATTTTTGGAAGTCTGTGGCCGGGAAGATTGGGAGGGAGCCGCCAGGTTCCTGTGGCCCAAGGCGGGGCCTTTGAGTGACGATTTCAAAAGTCTTTACGGAGGCATGGAAATCGTCAGTCTGGGCAAGCCTTTCAAGGGCAAAGTGATTGCCTGGAAAAATGCCGAATATGCGGGTATCTATGTGCCTTACGAAATCCGGCTGAAAGACGGCACAATCAAGAAATGGCAATTGGCCATCCGGTGCGATAATCCGGCCAAACGTTGGTACTTTGACGGCGGCATGTAATCATATCGGCGTCCCAGATCGCGATGGTTGAAATGTTCGTTGCGGAACACCTCCCAAGTTGATCCCGGAAAAAGAATGTCCGCTTTTGCCGCCCCGGCGGACATAATGGGGCAAAAATGCACGCCGACGACATGGATTTGGTGCGGGAATTTGCCGCGAACGGTTCCGAGGCGGCGTTTGCCACGCTGGTCGGGCGGCACGTGAACCTGGTTTACTCGGCGGCATTGCGCCGGCTCGGCAACCCACACGAAGCCGAGGAGGTGGCGCAGGCCGTCTTCATCATTCTGGCCAAAAAAGCGGGCAGCCTTCGCCGGGGAACCATTCTTTCCGGCTGGCTTTATCAAACCGCGCAATTCACGGCGGCCAATTTTCAGCGGGCCGCCCTGCGGCGTCAACACCGCGAACAGGAGGCTTACATGCAATTCTCTGACCAATCGGAACCCGACGTTTCGTGGCACCGGTTAAGCCCGCTGTTGGAGGAAGCCCTGGCGCGGCTCGGGCAAAGGGAACGCGACGCCGTCGTGCTGCGTTTCTTTGAAAATCGCACCGTTCGTGAAGTGGCCACGGCGCTTGGCTTGCGGGAAGACGCCGCGCAAAAACGGATCAACCGTGCCACGGGCAAGCTCCGCGACTTTTTCATCCGGCGCGGCGTCCAAGTTTCCACCGCCGCCCTGCTGACTTCAATTGGGACTCATGCCGTGCAGGCCGCGCCGGCGGCGCTGACAAAATCCATTACTGCCGTTGCGGTCACCAAAGGCGCGGCCGTCAGCGGTTCAACCTTAACCCTCGTGAAAGGAGTATTAAAAATTATGGCATGGACAAAGGCAAAAACGGCAATCGTGGTTGGCGTGGGCGTGTTGCTTGCGGCGGGGACGACTTCAGTCGTTGTCAATAGGATCAAATCTCCTTCCGTTGATGAATCGTTGTGGGAGATGAAACTGGAGAATTTGAGAAAAGCGCCTCCGGTTCTGATCATCAGGCCGACACGATTTTCCGACCATGGGTCCATGATGAGCGGCAATGGTCTCATTGCCCACAACCTGGATTTAAAAGGATTATTTGAATGGGGGTATGCCTCCCTGGATCAGGATGAATCCATTCATACCTATAGCCGGAAACGGATGATCCTGCCAGAAGACGCGCCTCAGAATGGCTACGATCTCATGTTCATTTTGCCTGATCATTCGGCAAAATCTCCGCAACAGGCGGCAAAAACCCTGCAACAGGGGATTACCCAAAAGACCGGCTTTGCGGCCCGAAAAGAAACCCGTGAAACCGACGTGCTCTTGCTGAGCATCAAAGACCCCGGATTGCTGGCGCTTCATGTCAGTAGACGTGGAAGCAAAAGAAAGTACCAGAGCAGCGATGGTTTGCGGGCTTGGACCAATTTTCCAATATCCCATGTGGCAGACTATTTGGAGTTCGCTTTTGACAAGCCGGTCATTGTGCAACCCGGATTGTCCGGGAACTACGACATCACCTTCCAATGGGAGGATGCACAAGGGAAGAAACAAGCTATGGCCGATGAACTTGCTCAAGCCGGCCTCGAACTTGTGCCGAGTCGGGAAACCATCGAGATGCTCGTGGTCGAAAAGACAAATTAACCCCGGACCCATTTTGTTTCCCGGCGCGTCCTGGGAATGGACAGCCTGAGTTCTCGCGGGGTGGCAATCCGCTTCCGCCGGCTTTGTGAAAGAAGCGGAATGAAGGAATTGAAAATAATTTGTCACGTTTTGGCCCGGGCGGACACTTATTGAGTAGATGACCTGCAACCATTGCCGAATCCGCAAAATTCCACATTTTCTGTAACCAATCCGCTAAAAAACCTAAGTAAATGGTAAGACCATGACATCACTCCTCGACTCTACAATCTCTTTCTCCGTAGGAGACGAGGTGACGAGTCTCAAATTTCTTCGGTCTCTGAAGGACAAGTTAGAGACTCCTTACGTCGTCTCCTACTTCTTTAACGGGCTGCTGACGGCGAATTTCGCAGCCAAAACCGCGAAACGATTCGTTACCGTCGGTGTCTATAACAAAATGAATCCGGCGCGCTTCCATACAAATTGGGCGGTGTCGGTGTCTATCCCGGTGGCAGCATGAATCCAAGGCGCGCTTTCACGCTCATCGAATTGCTGGTGGTGATTGCCATCATTGCCATCCTGGCGGCGTTGCTTTTGCCGGCGCTGAGCGCGGCGAAGGCGAAGGCCGGGCAAACGGCTTGTCTCAGCAACCAGAAGCAGCTCGGCATAGGCATGATGATGTATGGGGATGAAAACAGCGGCGCGTTTCCGGGCATCGCGTCGGAGCACAGCGGGTTCAACGCGGCGGACTGGATTTATTGGCGGACGAACACAGCGCTTTATCCACCCATTGAAAAAAGTCCCATCGTGAGCCAGGTGGCCAGCGCCAAGGGTTCGCTTTTCCGCTGCCCACTGGATCAAAACGATGCCGACCGGCTGGCGCAGGGCACGGCCGATGGTCCGTATTTTTACAGCTACAGCCTGACCGGTTACGGGGTGGGCGCTTACCCCAATTTGGACATGGACGTGAATCTGGGGATGTCCTCGGTCTTCACGAGCGACGCGGCTTATATTTTCAAACAATCTTCCGTCCGCAATCCCGTGCTCAAAATCATGCTCGCGGAGGAACCGGGCACCAGCGGCAGCAGCGACAATCCGACCGGCTCACCACCGATCAACGACGGACGATGGATGCCCGGCACGGACCCTTTGACCAACCGTCATCGGGGCCGGGCGAACGTGACCTTTGCCGACGGTCACGCGCAGGCGGAGGAATGGGAATTTGGAAACGACATCACCAATTCGCTGCCGGGTTTGTAAAACAACTGATGTTCAGGTGGAGGAATTGTGCAAATGGATCGGGAAAAAACCGGCGTGAGACGCGCTTTCACGCTTATTGAGCTGCTGGTGGTCATCGCCATCATTGGCATCCTGGCGGCGTTGCTGCTGCCGGCGTTGACGGCCGCCAAGCGCAAGGCATGGCAGGTGGATTGCGCCTCCAACGACCGGCAGGTGGGGCTGGCCTTGAAAATGTACCTGGACGACAACCGGGACACGTTGCCGCCCGGGAACGGATCTCAGGATTCCCCGGTACCCATGTCACTTGATCTGACCGGGATGCCCGCTTACAACGCGGCCTGCACCAATTATTTCCCGTATTACCTGGCGGCCGACCTTTCGCTGCCGGCACCGTCCCAGGTTGGCTACAACGCCACCAATCTGGCAAAAGTCTTTCTATGCCCGGCCTACGCGAATAGTTTGCCGGGCAACAGTTACAGCCATTACGACCCGGAGCCCGACCAGTATTTCCACGCGTTTTGTTATTCCCTGTCGCGCATCAGCAACCCGCCCATGTCGCAGCTTCAAGGCTATCCGTTTGGCAAGAAAAACCAGGGCCAGTCGTCGCTCAAACTGTCCGAAATCGCGGCCGCCGTGCCGTTGAGCGATGCCTGGGCCTTGATGGATCTGGATTGGGTGGCGGGTGGGGTTTCATTGGGCGACCCTGACGGCGCCGCCAATTTTTTTGGAACCGATAAATATTCGTATATCGCGATCAACCCTGTGCATAAAACCGTCCGCAATTACCTCTATTTCGACCTGCACGTCGGAACGCAACCGGTCGGCGACCCGGGCACCTATTGACCTGCCTATGGCGTGGACAAAAACGAAAACCGCGGTGACTGGCCTGGCGCTCCTGGCGGCGGTGGCAGCGGCCGTCGTCGTCAAGTGGGGCTTTTCCCCGGCCGTCAAGGATTCGTACTTTCAACTGAACTACCAGCATTTCCAGGCTGTGCCGAAAAATCTGCTGGTGGTCCGCCCGACGCGTTTCACGAGTGGCACGGGCAGTTTTACGGCTTCCACCAGCCCCAAGGCTGGCCAAAACGTGATGCGGATGATGGGACGCAATGTGCCGTTGGAACAGGTCATGGCCGCGGCGTATGGATGCAACCCCTCCCGGGTTGTGCCGCCGCTCATCGAGCCGAAGGGCAGTTTTGATTACCTGGTCACCGTGCCGGACCGGCTGCAGGAACGGCTTCAGGCGGCCGTCAAAAAGAAGCTGGGCTATACCGCGCATTGGGAAGACCGCGACACCGATGTGCTGCTGCTGGAAACCATCACCCCGGACCCGCCCGGCTTTACCTTGAGCACCGCCACGAACGGGAATGTTTCCTTCGCCAACCGGAAATACCGGTTCACCCACATGCGGCCCGCATTCATGCTGGGATTTTTGGAATCCAATTTCAAACAACCGGTGCTGGACCGGACCGGGATGACGAATTTTTACGATTTTTCGGTCGAAATGAACTGGCGCGGACGCAACGGGCCGGACCAGCAACAACTGGGAAATATACTCGGCAATCTGGGACTCAAACTGGAGCCGGCCACCGAATCCACCCGGATGCTGGTGGTGGAGGAGACCCGTTGACGGCGGGCAAACTTCATTGATGAACATATTTCGGGAGCAAAAAACATGAATCTTCCCGGCGCAAAATCATTTGGGCGCGCTTTCACGCTCATCGAATTGCTGGTGGTCATCGCCATCATCGCCATCCTGGCGGCGTTGTTGTTGCCGGTGCTCAGCAAGGCCAAACAGAGGGCGTGGACCACCAACTGCAACTCCAACCTGCACCAGATCGGCCTCGGCATGAAGATGTTTGCGGACGATAACAATGAGCTTTATCCCGAATCCGGTTCGACCATTTACTGGGGTGCCATCGACCCCACGACGGAGAAAGCCAGTTGGATGGAGCAGATTTTTTCCTATGTCGGCAATACGAACGTCTACAACTGTCCCGGTAACGTGCAATTGCCGGCGGCGGAACAGGGGCCTTTCAACTATTTCAATGGTGCTCGCGCGGCCTATGTGGCGGTCACCAATTTTGCTTCGGTTAAAGGCACGGCCATCACCCTGCCCGCGGCCTATGTTTTGGGCGGCGACACCGGCGGCATACCCGGTTCGGCCGACGGCGGAACGTTTGACCCGTTGGACGCAGACAAGGACGATTACACGCAGAATTGTATCGGCGGCCCGACCAATGGCTCGCCTTTTGAACTCTGGCAGATTCATTCCCAAGGCCAGAACGTTCTCTTCGCCGACGGCCATTCAAAATGGTACAAAGGTTACGACGCCGGCGAAATGACCTTCCGCTACGATTCGATCCATGGTTGGGAATGAACATCGTTGGTATTGCGTTGGCGAAAACAAAAAGCCGGGCGCCCGGCCAAAAATCTTGAAACGAACTGGTTTTATGGTTGTCTCATCAGGTATGCACTCCCGGCGCGCATTCACTTTGATCGAATTGCTGGTGGTGATTGCCATCATCGCCATCCTGGCGGCGTTGCTGTTGCCGGCGCTCAGCAAGGCCAAAAGCCGGGCGCAAGGCGCCACCTGCCTGAGCCAGGGCAAGCAGATGATGACGGCCATGCTCCTTTACACGACCGAGAACAACGACTTTTTCCCGCCCAACCCCGACGATGGCAACACCAATGTCGGTTACAATTGGTGTCCCGGCTCGGCGGGTATAGGCCAGCCGCAGGAATTCGATCCCGATGTGCTCGAAGATCCGAGCCGTTCGTTGCTCATCGGTTATCTTGGCGGGAACGTGAATGTATTCCGCTGTCCGGCGGACCAGCGCATGGGCCCGTATCAGGGAAACAATCCGGCTTTCATCGGCCAGATCGTGCCCGCGGCCAGGACCTTTTCGATGAGTCAGGCGGTGGGCACCATTGATCCGGGTTATGACGCAACGGAGTATGGTTCACCCCCGTATAGCCACTACGGCATCCCGAATTTGTCAGTCAACGGCCCCTGGCTAAACAATCAGCAGACTCATCATCGGGATTTACCCTGGCACACGTTTGGCAAGGCATCCGATAGTCATGCCCCGGGACCTTCCGGGCTTTGGGTGTTGCTGGACGAAGACGCCAAAGGCCTCAATGACGCGGCGTTTGCCTTTGGCATGGAATCCCCCCAATGGTTTGACGCTCCCGGGACTTACCACGACGGCGGCTGTGGCTTTGCGTTTGCCGACGGTCATTCCGAAACCCACCGGTGGTTGAGCCGGGCTGAGAAAGCCAGCGGGGGAGCCGTCATTACTGATCCCTCGGACCAGCAGGATTGGGCCTGGATGCAACAACGGACGTCGGCGCGGCAGTAGCCCGTCAAACCAGGGCCAAGGCGCTCCACGACTTTCGTATGTTTCGTGTATTTCGTGGTTTCAAACTGCATTTTCCTTTTGCTCAGTCGGCGGCTTGGCGGTTTAATGTGCGGACATGAAAATTGTTTTAGCTTATTCGGGCGGCCTCGACACGTCGGTGCTGCTTTCGTGGATCAAGGAAACCTACGACGCCGAGATGATCGCCTTCTGCGCCAACATCGGCCAGGAGGAGGAACTCCGCGGCCTCGCAGCCAAGGCCAGGAGAACCGGCGCGTCCAAAATCTACATTGACGATTTGCAGGAGGAGTTCGCGCGCGACTTCATCTACCCCATCATCCACGCTGGCGCGGTCTATGAAGGCCAGTATTTCCTCGGCACCAGCATCGCCCGGCCGCTCATCGCCAAACGCATGGTGGAAATCGCCAAAAAGGAAAAGGCCGACGCCATCGCCCACGGCGCCACCGGCAAGGGCAACGACCAGGTGCGGTTCGAACTCACCGCCGCCGCGCTCGCGCCGGACCTGCAGGTCATCGCCCCGTGGCGGGATGCGCGGTATCGGAACGAGTTTCCCGGCCGGGCCGAAATGATTGCCTATTGCGAACGGCGGAAAATCCCCGTCCAGGCCAGCGCGAAGAAACCGTTCTCAAGCGACCGGAACCTGCTGCACATTTCCTACGAGGCGGGCATTCTCGAAGACCCGTGGCTGGACGCGGGCGACAAAAAGTTTCGCGCCTCGTTCACCACACTGTCCGTGTTCCCCGAAGACGCGCCGAACAAACCGGAATTCATCCTGCTCGACTTCGTGAAGGGCAATTGCGTGGCGGTGAACGGCAAGAAATTGTCCCCGCTCGGCGTGATGAAGACGCTGAACAAAATCGGCGGCAAACACGGCGTTGGCCGGGTGGACATGGTGGAGAACCGGTACGTGGGCATGAAATCGCGGGGTGTGTATGAAACGCCCGGCGGCGCCATCCTGCACTTTGCGCACCGGCAGATGGAAAGCCTGACGATGGACCGCGAGGTCATGCATTTGCGGGACTCGCTGATTCCGCAGTACGCGGAGCTGGTGTATTACGGCTACTGGTTCGCGCCGGAGCGGTATGCGTTGCAGGCGCTCGTGACCGAGAGTCAGAAAAACGTGACCGGCACCGTGCGGGTAAAACTGTACAAAGGCAACATCATGGTCGCCGGCCGCAAGAGCCCGGTGAGCCTGTACAACCCGCACATTGCTACGATGGAGGCCGACCCGACGAAAGCCTATAACCAGGACGACGCCACCGGCTTCATCCGCCTCAATGCCTTGCGCCTGAAAGTTGCGGCCAAGGTGCAGAGGAAAAATAAATGCTAGCAAACTTGAGATGCCAAATTGGCATTTCAAGTTGAATGGCAGAAATCTTTAAGGTCACAATTTGTGACCTTGAACAAAGCGGAACTTGATATCGCAATTTGCGATGTCAAAAGCTATGCGGTCACAAATTGTGACCGGTTCGGGAATTTATGAGCAATCAGATTTCAACCATTGCTTCAGTCATCCGCACAATTCGCGGACAGAAAGTGATTCTCGACTCTGATCTGGCGCGCATTTATGGCGTGTCAACGAAGGCGTTGAACCAGGCGGTGAAACGCAACCTCAAGCGTTTTCCTGATGATTTCTTGTTGAGATTATCATCGGATGAATTAGAAATCTTGAGGTCACAAATTGTGACCTCAAGTTTGCACGGTGGACAGCGTTATTTGCCCTACGCCTTCACTGAAAATGGCGCGATCATGGCGGCCAATGTGCTCAACAGTCCGGAAGCGGTGCGGATGAGCGTGTTCGTGGTGCGGGCGTTTGTGCAAATGCGTGACCTGCTCAGTGGCACGAAGGAACTCGCCCATCAACTGGCCGACCTGGAAAAGAAGCTGACTGCCCGGCTGGATGTGCATGAGAGCGTGATCGTGGACGTGCTGCGGCGCGTCATGGAAATCCTCGACCCGCCACCGCTGCCGCCCGCACCGCCAAAACGGCGGATTGGTTTTCACGTGGAGCCGGAAGCCAAGCCGGGCAGCAAGGCAAAGAAAAAAAGTGTGACCCGCATGCCAGTGCCGCTATGATTGCCACGATGAAAGCCGACCCGATCCCGCATCGCAGGACCTACAATCAGGACGACGCCACCGGCTTCATCCGGCTGAATGCGCTCCGCCTGAAAGTCGCGGCGAAGGTGCATGGGAAGAAGAAATGAAAACATTTGAGGCGGTTCCGACATTTTGAATCCCAACGGGATTCCATCATTTAGCCCAGGGTTGGCGCGAAGCGACTACCCTGGGTCAACTCCCCGAAATCATCAACCCCAACAGGTTTGCATCGCCGTTTTGCCACGATTTGATTCAACCCATTCAGGGTTGATTTTAATTTGACTGTTCACCCAGGGTAGCCTCGCAAGTTCGGCAACCCTGGGCTGATTGACATAATCCCTTCGGGATATTTCCGCCGCATCTCCGCGGCTTTGCTCCTTGGCGTCTTTGCGTTAAATCGGTTTAATGCCGGCCGGATTTCATCCACATCGCCATTATGTAGGCGACGGAAAGACTGGTCCCCAAAACCAGGAAGATGATGTGCATTTTTTGTTTGCGCTGGTCGCGCGCGAGGTGCGGGAACAGCAGCTTGCCCGTGCGGTTCACAAGATATTTAGTCATAGTATCAAGGTGTTATTTAACAATGGTATTATTTAACAGAAACGGACTAAAACTTAAGGACTTAGGGACATATTGCGGGATTTGAGGGGTGAATTGCGCCCGGAGAGGGGCGGAATCGGCACGGGGCAAGGACATGGGTAACACAATGAGGCAAGGACATAGGTTACACTTTTCGACCTTTGGTCGGATGCTTGTGGGCGTAGGCCGAAGGCCGGAGACCACAAGCATCCGATGCGCGCAACTCCCCCAGTGGCACGCGAGCCAGATACACGACGTGCTTGCCCATCCCTGCAGGTTTCAATCCGACTTTCATACCGACGAAGGCTTCTCCGACAAAGCGAAGTCTCCCCTGCCATCGAATCTGCCCATTGCTGCGGACGCTGCGTACCTTCCAACCCTTGGGATAACTCAACTGCAACGGGTTGGTCCACCGATACGGTCGGCCTTTGCGGTAACATTCCGCCGGCGTTCGCTGGCCCAGCGCTTCGTGCGGACGAACTCCATTGTAGCCATTGACCCAGCGATCGGTTCGCCGTTGTTGAGCTCGCATCGTGCTGGAGGCAGGAGCCGCCAGGTCGGCTTTGAGTTCCCGATGCATTTGTTCGTGCGCACCATTCTGTTCGGGATGACCCGGCGCAATAAACTCCACTTGGATGCCCAACGCCGTCCACCAGGCACTCAAACGCGTCAGTCCCGCCGGGCCGTTGGATGATCCAAACGGGCCGCCATTGTCCACCCGGATAATCCGAGGCAAACCAAAACGCCAGAACAACCGTATAAACACTGCGCGCGCACGCCACCATTGCTGGTCGGGCAGCAGCCGTACCGCCAAAAGATATCGACTGAACAAATCCCGTACGGTCAACGGTTCGATCCGCTGTCCGTCGTGGGTTCGGAACCAGCCCTTGTAGTCCACCGTCCATACCTGATTGGACCGCGTCGGCACCGTCAGTCTCGGGCGCAGCAACTGCGGGCCGTGGGGAGGCCGGGCGCGTCGGTGGCGGGTCAACTGCCATCGCTGCAACCACAACGTGATCGTTCGTACCGCCGGAACCCGTTGACGGGGGGATTGACGACGCAACTGTTCCCGGAGTTTCTTTGCTCCCCAACGCCGATGTCGGCGCCGCAAACGTCGGATCCGCCGCAACCAGCCAGCCGAGGTCTGATGGGGGAACCTTTTGGGGCGGCGCGAGCGGTCGCGCAATCCGCCCAAACCTTGCCGCAGAAAACGTCGCTTCCATTTGTAGCCGGTTTTGCGACTGATCCGGAAAATGCGACATACTTCCGCAAACGATTGTTGGGCCTTGAGCACCAGTTTTACAAAGCCGGTACGCGCTTGAACCAAA
>JBKQOA010000049.1:0-21043 GCA_052145735.1 Limisphaerales bacterium | reverse complement strand
CGGCCGGAAAATGTAAATGCCCGCGTTATACCATGCCGGGGCGCCGGGTTTGAGCCAGCCGTCCCGGCGCAGTTGCTCCAATTGTTCCGGCGACGGCTTTTCCACCAGCCGTTTCAGGCAAAATTGTTCGTCGAAAAAGTTCAGCCCGCCCTTCGTTACATCTTCGCCGCGGGTGACGGTGATGACACCGGCGAAATTGCCTTCGCCGAAGCGCCGGAGCATTTGCGGATACGTTTCGGGCGGAACCAGAATGTCGCCGTAAGTCAGGAGAAACGGCGAGTCGCCGATAAAATCCTTCGCCAGTTCCGGCGCCTTGCCGGTGCCGTCCTGCACGGCCTGCCGGCCGAACGCAATGCGCGCGTTCCATTTCGAGCCGTCGCCGAAATGATTTTCGACGACCTCGGCGCGCCAGCCGGTGACGATGAAAATCTCGCGGACGCCCGCTGCGACGATGCCCGCGACGATGTGTTCGAGGATCGGCCTACCCTGGACGCGGAGCATGGGCTTGGGCAGCTCATTGGTGAGCTCCTTCATGCGCGTGCCCTTGCCGGCGGCCAGAATGACGGCTTTCATCAAGTTGAATTTACGATATGCGATTTTTGATTTACGATTGTCTAGCAGCTTCAACACACCGCGTAAATCGTATATCGCAATTTGCAGATGACCGAGCGTCTGAAATTCGATGGCTTTTTCCGCGTGTTTCACCCGGCGCCCGAACTTGTGCCGACCGATTTGCCCGCTGGTCGGTAATTCATCAACCACTTGCCCAAAATCATCAAGATGACCCCGGCAACTATTAATACGATACTCAACGTCAGGAAAAAGCGACGAAACTCTTCCTTGCTGGGAAAGTGCGTCAGGATGAACCGCCTGAGGCTGGCTGCTGCTTCCGGTGACAGTTTCCGGTCGTCTCCGGAGTCATGATGATTCCGATCCAGAATCGCGACCAGCATGGGCCCACCGTGCATGAGGAGAAAGCAACCAGTCATCATGATTGTCATCCCGAGGAATAGGTATGGTGCGGAGCTTTGCTGTTCCGCTGGTTCCGTGCGCTCCAAAATCTCAATTTCGTAACTTGTGGGAGTTTCTGCCTTCCTGGTTTGCAGGTAACGCACCAAATCCTGCGTTTGCGACGGATTCTCCAGAACCATGACCCAGAAGGCGCGTTGGGTTTGCCTTCTGCCCGGTCGTGCCCGGAGATACAGCATCAAGGCCGTAGTGCCTGGCACCTCGGGAATCGATTCAAGCTGGAACTTTAATATCTGCTTCCAGCGGACGAACGAGTTTTTGGCCGGCTTGACAGTGATTCCCTTTTCGTTAAACGAAATAACCCGTTTCGAATGCTGACGCGCCCGGACCTGAATTTCCATCATTCCAGCAACGAAGAGAATCATCGCCAGCCAACCACCCAAGGCAACCAGAAAGGGCTGTAGCAAGAACCCGCCTGTCAGCCATGTTCCCAAAAGCAAAATCTCCACGAAAAAGGCCAAGACCAGGAGCCAGGCTGACAGCATGAATTTCAGCTGAACCCATCGGTACTCCCAAGTCAGTGGAATGGATGGATCAACAAACCGATTGAGTTCAGGTTTTTGCTCAATGGTCATGCCCCATGATGTGTCAGAACTTCGTCAGCTTTTCCAGTTCCTTCACGCGCTGATCGATGTCGGCGCGCCTGATTTTGGTGGTGCGGGTCAGGCCGAAACCTTCGCAGCAGAATGAGGCCGTGACGCTGCCGTAAATCATCGCCCGCCGGATGTTGGCGTCAATCGAGCCGCGAGCCGCGGCCAGATAACCCATCAGGCCGCCCACGAAGGAATCGCCCGCTCCGGTCGGATCCACCACTGCGGACAGCGGATACGCCGGGCAGATGAAATACCCGCCCGGACCGGACAGAATTGAGCCATGCGAACCCTTTTTGATGATGACGTATTTGGGCCCCAGTTTGTGGATTTTCCTCATCGCGGTGAAGACATTGTCTTCTTTCGTCAACTGGTGCGCCTCGCTGTCGTTGAGCACGAAACCGTCCAGGCGCGGCAGCAGCCTCAGCAAATCCTTCAGCGCGATGTTCAGCCACAAATCCATCGTGTCGGCCACCACGAATTTTGGCCGGCGCATCTGATCGAGCACGTGGTGTTGGAGGGCGGGCGCGATGTTGGCCAGCAGGACGAACGGCGTGGCCTGGTGCGTTTTGGGCAACGTGGGCGTGAACGTCTCGAACACGCCGAGTTCGGTCAGGAGCGTGCGGCGATGGTTCATGTTCGCCTCGTACTCGCCCGACCAGTGAAAGGTCTTGCCGGGCAGAATCTGCAGTCCTTCGAGGTTGATTTTGTGCCGGCGATAAAGCTCGAGGTATTTCCTCGGAAAATCATCGCCAACCACGCCAATCAGTCTGACCGGGCCGAAAAAGCTCGCGGCCACGGCGGCATGGCTGGCCGACCCGCCGAGCAGCCGCGGGTTTTCCGCGTTGGGAGTCTTGATGGAATCCAGTGCGGTTGAACCGACAATTAAAACGTTCATGTGTTCAGAGTCTTGGCTTGGGGTTCTTGGGTCCGGGGAATTATTAACCGCCTTTGCCCTTCTGAATGAGTTCGATTTCGTAGCCTTCCGGCGCGTCGATGAAAGCAAAGGTCGTCCCGCTCGAACTGGTCGTCGGGCCGTCGGAATATTTCAGTCCGTGCTTCGCCAGGTGCTTCCCGAATTCCTCGAGGCTGTCCACCTCGAAGGCAAGGTGGGTGAGATCGGGCTGCACCTGTACCGGTCCGCTGCCGGGGAAAAAAGTGATTTCAATCTCCCCGGCGCTGCCGGGTGCCTTGAGAAAAACGAGTTCCGAGCCGCGCGGCGATTTGTGCCGCCGGATTTCCTCGAGGCCCAGCACCTCGCGGTAAAATTTGACCGTGCGTTCCAGATCGTTCACGCGATAGCGCGTGTGCAGTAGTTTCGTGACCTTGCTCATGAGCGCAGCATAGCGCGGACGGCCAGATTGGTGCAAATCTACAAATCACAATTCACTTGCCGCGACAACTTGCTCGTTTGGAGTCCCGCCTGCAGGCGGTCCGGTCCGGTTCACCCGGGAAACCGCCTGAAGGCGGAACTCCGAACCCGGTCCGGCGGGACGGCGGCGCTCCCCGGGGGAGAAGCGATGCGCCTTGCTCAGTTTTTCATTTCCCGGCCCGCGATTCTGCGGCATGATGAATCTGAATTATGGGCAAGCGACGCGAAGCGCGCGAACGTGCCGTGCAGTTTTTGTTCCAGCACGATTTGAACCCGCCGGAAAACCTGGACCGGGCGCTCAACGAATTCTGGGACACGCAACGCGCGGCGGCCATCGCCGAGGAAAAAGGCCCGGCCAACTGGGGCCAGCCGGTGCAACTGCCGCCGCCCACCGCCGCGGAGGCCGAGGTGCGCCTGTTTGCCGACCCGCTCATCCGCGGCGTGGTCGAACATCGTGACGCCATTGACGCGCACATCAAAAAGCATGCTAAAAACTGGGACTTTCATCGCATTGCCGCGGTGGACCGCAACATCATGCGCCTGGCGATTTTTGAAATGCTTCACCGCGAAGACATCCCTCCCATCGTCAGCATCAACGAGGCGGTGGACATTGCCAAAAAATTTTCCACGCAGGACAGCGGCAAGTTCGTCAACGGCATCCTCGACAAAATCAAGGGTGAGCTGATGCGACCGGGAAGAATCGTCCAATGAAATTCGCGGACCTGCATCTGCACACGCATTTTTCCGACGGCACCTTTTCGCCGGAGGAATTGACCGGACACGGGCTGCGGCTTGGTTTTGCGGTTCTGGCGTTGACGGACCATGATTCGGTCGAGGGTTGTGCGCCCATGGCGGCGGCCTGCGCCTCGTCAGAAATTGAATTTATTTCCGGCACGGAACTCACGGCCGAATACAACGACATCGAGGTGCATCTCCTTGGTTATTTTCTGGATATTTGCAACGAACGGTTGCTGGCTGAAATTGCCAAGTTCCAGGCCGTCCGCCAGAACCGCATCCGCGAAATGGTGGCCCGGCTGAATCATTTGGGCGTGCCGCTGGAAACAGAATCCGTTTTTGCGCTGGCCAACTGCAAATCGCCCGGCCGGCCGCATGTGGCCCGCGCGCTGACGAAGGCCGGACTGGTCAAAAATCCGGACGAGGCGTTTGAGCGGTTTCTCAAGAAAAACCGTCCGGCCTGGGTGCCCAAAGCCAAGATGTCCGCGCTCGAGGGCGTCGAATTGATTCACGCGGCCGGCGGCCTCGCGGTGATGGCGCATCCCGGTTTGAACCGCACGGACGAAATCATTCCCGCGCTCGTGGACGCCGGACTGGACGGCATTGAATGTTTTCACACGAAGCACTCGACCGCGATGTCTGAACGTTATCTGGAAATGGCCGACCGGTTCCATCTGCTCGTGACGGGCGGATCGGATTGCCACGGCTTCAGCAAGGGCAAACCGCTCATCGGCACGGTCAGGCTGCCCTACGAGCATGTGGAAAAACTCAAGGCGATGGTCGAGAGCCGGAAGTCGGGGGCCGCCAATCCGCAATAGCACATGGGACTTTTCGCCAAATTCAAAGCCGGCCTGCAAAAAACCCACAGCAAGCTGGCGCACGAAATCAAACGCATCGTCACGCGTTCGCCCAGGCTCACCGGTGAATCCGTCGAAGAACTCGAAGCCGCGCTCATCGCCGCCGATCTCGGACTGCCTGTGACGCATCAGATTGTGGCCGCCGTGAAGCACGCCTACGAAACCCAGGGCGGCGCGGGGCCTGATGTTTTTGCCATTGCGCAGCGCGAGGTTGAAAAAAACCTCTTGTTGAACCGGGCGGATTTGATCAAGGCCGCGCACGGCCCGACGGTGGTTTCCGTGGTAGGCGTGAACGGCACCGGCAAGACCACCACCGCCGCCAAGCTCGCGCATTGGGTTCAAACGCAGAAGAAAACCGCGTTGCTGGCCGCATGCGACACCTTCCGTGCCGCCGCCATCGAACAAATCAAATTGTGGGGCGCGCGCCTCAAGGTCGAAGTCGTCGCCGGCAGTTACGGCGCAGACGCGGCGTCCGTGGCGCACGACGCCGTCACGGCCGCGCAGGCGCGCAAGGCGGATTACCTTTTCATTGACACGGCGGGACGATTGCACACGAAGCACAACCTGATGCAGGAACTGCAGAAGCTGCATTGGGTCATTGGCAAACAACTGCCCGGTGCGCCGCATGAAGTGTTGCTGGTGCTCGACGCGACGACCGGCATGAACGCGCTGAACCAGGCGCGCGAGTTTAACAAAGCCGTGCCGCTGACCGGATTGGTGGTGACCAAGCTCGACGGCACGAGCAAGGGCGGCATGGTGGTGGCCATTCAGAAGGAACTTCGCCTGCCCATCAAGTTTATCGGCTTGGGCGAGCAGCCGGACGATTTGCAGCCCTTCGACGCGAAACAATTCGCGCAGGCGTTGTTTGAGGAATAAAAACCCGTGGCTTTCCTTCTTCAAACGGGGAGCGACGGTGTGTGTTTGAAACGTTCCAGGATGGGATTGCCCTTCCGGACCAGGTGCCGGCACCTCGGTGGTGGTTTTAGCTCCGCCAAAGTTCAGCGTTTCTTGACTCTGCGGTCAGATGGCTTAGTTTAATCTAATGACGTTTCCAAGGCCGCAAATTCGCGGTTGGGCTGGGATCTTGTTCGTTTTGGGAATTCTCGCCCCGGCCAACGCCGCGCGAACGGAACTCGACCTCGGCGGCACCTGGCAATACCAGAATGTCAGCCAGCTCAACTACCCGCCCGGCAACAGCTGGCAGACCATCCCCGTGCCCGGTTTTCTTTCCGGCTATCAATACCAGCATGCGTGGTTTTGCACCACGTTTGCCCTGCCGTCCGCCCTGGCCGGCACGCAACTCAAGCTGAAATTCGGCGGCGTGAAATACAATGCGCAGGTCTGGCTCAACGGCACGTTCATCGGCAATTATCTCAACGGCTACGAACCCTTCGCCTTTGACATCACCGCCGCGGCGCTCGTCGGGCAGACGAATGAGCTGATTGTGGGCGTGACCGACTGGACCGCGACCTTTGCGCAAGGGGTGAATTTCACCAACCAGCCCGCCGGCGAAGATGCGCGGTACTTCGTCACCAACAACATCCTGGCGCCCATCGGCGGGCGCTATGAACTGTATGGCATCTGGCAGCCGGTCAAAATTGTCAGCGTTCCGCCGGTATCCATCGCCGATGTGTTTGTGATGCCTTCGGTGCGGTCCAACCAGCTCACCGTCCGCCTGACGGTGCGCAACGACAGTGGTTCCTCCCAAACGGTCAACCTCACCAACAGCGTTCTGGACGGCGCCGTCACTGCTTTGTCGCTGCCGTCACAGCAAATCGTCATCGCGGCGGGCGCCAGCACCCAGCTCGACCTCACGGCATCCTGGAGCAATCCGCATTTGTGGTCGCATCGCGATCCGTACCTGTATTTCCTCGCCACGACCGTGGCAGGCGGCACCGGCCAGGACCAGTTGTCGACGCGCTTCGGCTTCCGCGAATTCTGGACGCAGGGCGGGTTGTTTTATCTGAATGGCACGCCGATCAATTTGCTGGCCACCGCGACGTGGCCGCCGTCCGACCTGGAAGACACCAACCAGATGCGCCAGGTTTTGAATGATGTCAAAGCCGGCAACAACGTGGCCATCCGGTTTCACACACAGCCGTGGGATGAGCCGTGGTACCAGATGGCCGATGAAGTCGGCCTGCTGGTGGTGGAGGAATGCGCGGTGTGGTGTGATCCGGCGGCCTACCAGTTGAGCAGCGCGACGTTCTGGACCAATTACGCGCAGCATATTTCCGCCGCGGTGCAGCGCGACCGCAACCATCCGTCCATCGTCCTGTGGAGCCTGGAGAATGAAATCCTTCATTGTGGCGGGGAAAAACTCTATTCCGGCACCGCCGGCGAACTGGCGGCGATGGGCGGCATCGTCAAGGGCCTGGACCCGACGCGGCCCATCACCTACGAGGCCGACCTCGATCCGAACGGCGCCGCGGACGTGCTCGGCCTCCATTACCCGCATGATTTTCCCGATTTCCATGTCTGGCCCAACGATGCTTACTGGATGAACCAGCCGATAGCGCGGGATTGGATGCCCGGCGGCCAATGGATTTGGGACCACTCCAAGCCGCTTTACATCGGTGAATTTCTCTGGATTCCGGACACGTCGGCGCAGTCCTACACGATTCTTTTTGGCGACGACGCTTATTTCAATCCGGCCCATTATCGCATCCTGTCCAAGGGCGTCACCTGGCAGATGCAGATTCAGGCCTACCGCTCGTATGGCGTCAACGGGATGTGCCCCTGGACCGAGTTCGAGGACCCCAGTGTCGTGTGGGGCGTGTTCGGTTTGAACCCAGGTTCCAATTATCTCTACGGAGTGCAAAAAGCCGCGTACGAACCCAATGCCGTGTTGGTGGACCAGTACAATCCGCGTTTCTTCACCGGTTCCACTGCGCAATGTTCGTTGCATGTTTACAACGACACGCTGGCGTCCGGCAACTTTACGTTGCGCTGGCAGGCCGGCGCCGGGGCGTGGCAGACCACTACGTTTTCGCTGCCGCCGGCTGGACAATGGCGGGGCAATATTTCGTTCCCGGTGCCGGCGGCCAGCGGGCCGTTCCCGCTGCAGCTCGAATTAGACAACGCCGCCACCGTGGTTTACACCAACACCATGCTCTATTCGGCCCTGCCGCACACGAGTCTCGCGTTGCCGGCCGGAGTGAAACTGGGCTTGTATGATCCGGCGGGCGCCACCGCCGGTTTGTTGGGGCGTTTCGGCATTCCGTTCACCAGCGTGACCAATCTGCACACGGCGGCGTACGGCCAGCTGAACCTGTTGGTGGTGGGCCAGAATGCGCTCGCCGCCGAAGCGGTGCCCGAGGTGGGTTCCGGTACCGTGGCGTCTCAGTGGCAGAACTTCGCCGCGCAGGGCGGATGGGTGCTCGTGCTCGATCAAACCAATTATCCGGCCTGGATGCCCGCCGGTTTGCAGGTGCAAAATTATGACGCGAGCTTCGCTTTTCCAAATGCCAATCATCCCGTCACCTCTGACCTCACTTCCACCGACCTTTGCTGGTGGGCCACCGACAACCGCGTGGTGGTGAACGCGCTCAATACGCCGTCAGGCGGCAATTTCCGTGTGCTGGCCTCGATTGGTTCCACCAGTGGGCTCGCTTACGCCGCCGCCGTGGAATTGCCGGTGGGTGCCGGCGGCATCCTGGGCTCGCAATGGCCGCTGACGGCGCGCTTTGACGTCGAACCGCTTGCCAGCGTGTTGCTGCAACGCCTACTGAATTACTGCGGATCGAGCGCCGGACATCAGGCAATGCATCCCGCCGGGTTGCTGGCGGAAACCCAATCGTCCGCTGCCACCAGGCTCGCCCAGCTCGGGTTGCTGGCCGAAAACTTTTCCGGCCACCTGACGAACTGCGACCCGGCGGTTTATCCGGTGCTCATCGTGGCCGGCAGCAATGCGGCGTGGTCGGAAGCGACGGCACAATTGGCCACGCTCACCAATTACGTCGCGCATGGCGGCAAACTGGTTCTGCACCGGCCGACCGATGCCTTTCTCGCCGCCGCCGGCTCCGGTCTGTTTCCGGAGTTGAACAACAATTCCACCGCCCTCAGCCTCGTGTTGCGCCGCGACTCGACCAACGCCGCGGTCCGGCCCGCCAACGACGATTTGTATTGGATCAGCGTGCCCGGCGCCTGGAACCAGACCGAAGTTTTGTCCAGCAACGTTGCCAGCCGCTATTACCGCAAGAACTTCAACCTGACCACCTACAACACCATCCAGGTGCTGACCATGCCGATTCATAGCACCGGCGGCGCCGGGTCGGGCGGCTGGTGGCTCTGGGCCAACGGGTATGTCGCCCAGAATATCAATGTGGCCCAGGCGGGAACGTACCTTTTCAACGTGCAGGCCAGCGGCACGCCGGTTCAGGGCGGCTGGCCGCAAATGTCGCTCGAGATTGACGGCGTGACGCAGGATTCGGTGACCGTGCCCACCAACCAGCTGGCTTATTACACTTTGAGCGCCGACCTCACGCCGGGCACCCATCAACTGTCGGTTTCCTTCGACAACGACGCCTACGCGCCGCCCGAGGATCGCAACCTGTTCCTCGTCCAAATCCTTTGGGGCCGTGATGCCGACAACAATCCGGCCACCTTGCTCACCCGTCCCGGTGCGTTGGCGCAGGATCGCCGGGGCAGTGGACTGGTAATTCTCGACGAAATCGAGTGGGACACCGAAACGCAAAACGCCACCCGGGCCGGACGTTATATCAGCAGGTTGCTCACCGATTTGGGCGTTGCGGCTCAATCCTCACCCGGGGTCACGGTCGTGGCGGGAACCATGACCAACGTGAACGTCGCAGCCTACTACACTTCCGGCGGCATTGCTTACGTTGACAGCAACGGCCGGATTGAAACCGATGTGAACATTACCGCCTCCGGCAATTACGTCTTCACGCTAATCGCCGGCGGCACCTCCGCTGCCGGGGTGCTGCCCCAAATTGGCGTAACGGTGGACGGCAACAGCCAGACCAATTTTTTCCTCACCGGCACCAACCTGGCCCCCTACTCTGTCACCCTGTTTCTGACCGCCGGCTCGCACGCCATCGGGCTGGCCTTCCTGAACGATTATTACGCGCCGCCGGAAGACCGGAACGCCTTCTTCAGCCAGTTCACCATTGCCCCGGCGCCGGCATTGTGGATCACCGGGCTGGACATCGACGCGGGGCAACAGCGAGCCACACTCCGATGGGAAACCATTCCCGGCGCCATTTACGAAGTGCTGTTTACCCCCGGCCTGCAGCCCATGAACTGGCAGCCGGTGCTCACCACCACCAGCAGCGCCAGCATCACCAGTTGGGAAGACGATGGCAGCTTGTCCGGCACACCGCCTTTGAGTCCATCCGCCATCCAACGCTATTACCGCGTCCGCCAGGTCAGCCCTTGAAAACTTTCGTCGCGAACTTTGAAGACGCCCCGGCTTCCAACCGGAATCCATCTCTGCATCGCGCCGGGCGGTTAAAAAAATCATCCCGGCCGGCTCGGTTTTTACCACTGGCATGAATCTGCTGAACCGGGCGCGCGAGTTCAACAAGCCCGTGCCGCTGACCGGCCTGGCGGTGACCGGGCTCGACGGCGCGAGCCATGGCGGCATGGTGGGTGCCTAGCCGGCAGGAACTCGGCCGGCCCATCAAATTCGCCGGTTTTGGCGAGCCGCAGATGACTTTGAACCGCTCGACGCCAAACAATCCGCCCCAGCGCTGTTTGAGAAATGATTTCCCTTGCTTGATTAACAGAGAAAAGGACTGCACAGTCCACGGCCAACAACCAACAGCATGAAAAAGTTTTCCCTCCTAACCATGCTGGTCTGGCTTGGCGCCTTCGCCGCGAATGCGGTGGATCAGGTCGTGCCCGACCAAGACCGCACGCCCCGGATGAGTTATCTGGAAAACGAGTCCATTCGGCTCGGTGTGGATCTGGCCATCGGCGGGGCGATCACCTACCTCGCGCCGGCGACGAACCGGGAACTGAACGTCATTAACAGCCATGACTGGGGCCGGCAGGTGCAGTTGTCGTATTACTCCGGCCCGAATCCGTTCCACCCTCCCGGCACGACGATGTCCGAGGACTGGCATTCCCTCGGTTGGAATCCCATCCAGTCCGGCGACTGCTACGGCTTTAAGTCGGTGGTGCTCACGCACACGAACGACGGCCATTCCATTTATGTCAAGCTCGTGCCGATGCAGTGGCCGCTGAAAAATGTTCCCGGCGAATGTGTCTGCGAAGTCTGGCTGAAACTGGATGGCCCGACGGTGAAGGCGCGCACCCGGCTGACGAACCAGCGCGCCGATCACACTCAATATCCGGCGCGCACCCAGGAAATGCCGGCGGTATATGTCAACGGGCCATATTCCCGGCTGTTTAGTTACACCGGCGACCGCCCCTACACCGGCGGCGCACTGACACAGTTCACCAACCGGCTGGACCTGCAAAAGGATTGGACGAACTGGCTGGCGACGGAACATTGGGCCGCCCAGGTCAACGACGCGGGCTGGGGCCTTGGCGTTTGGACGCCGGAAACAGTGCGCTTTTCCGGGGGGGTTTTCCAGGCCCGGTGCCGGCGGACCGACCGACTCCCCCACCGGCTATCTCGCGCCCAACCGCCAGGAAATTTTGGATTACAACGTCGTGTTCGACTACGATTACGAACTCGTGCTTGGCACGCTGGCTGAGATCCGCGCCCACGCACTTCACCACGCGAAAACGGATGTCCTGCCGCGCTGGGAATTCACGACCGCGCGCCAAGGATGGCATTACCGCGGCGCGGGCGACACCGGCTGGCCAATTCGCGGCGAACTACAAATCAGCCCGCGCGCCGATGTTCCACCGGGAGGCAACGCCCTCGCCCCGGGACAATGGCAAATCTTGAGCCCGGAATTCTTGCTGCGCGGCGACCCGGCGGCGAAACTCGTCATCGATGCCGCGTTTGCAGGGACCGGGAAAACCATTTCCATCCTTTGGCGCGGGCCGGGGGATGGGAAGGCTAATTGGCAACCCGCGGAAAAAATTCAGGTGGTTCCGGACGGGCGGATGCGGCGCTACGAGATTCCGTTGAAAAAGATGTTCGCCCAAGCCACCGCGCTCACGCAACTGCGGTTTGATCTACAGTCGGCCGGCACGAATGCCGCGGCGCACCTGCGGTCGGTCGCGTTCGAGTGAGACGAGCCGTTGCTCTCGGGGTGAAATCGTGTTGGGAATTGTCCAGCCAACGGCTACGATGCGCGGCGATGTCTGACGCCGATTTTATGCTTCTCGCCCTCCGGCTCGCCCGCCGCGGATATGGCCTGACCTCGCCCAATCCCATGGTCGGCGCGGTGCTGGTGAAGGGCGGCAAAATCATCGGCCGCGGCTGGCATCGGCGCGCCGGCCTGCCGCATGCGGAAATTGAGGCGCTCCGCGACGCGCAAAGGCGCGGCTTCTCTCCTCGCGGCGCGACACTTTACGTGACGCTTGAGCCCTGCTGCACGCACGGGCGCACGCCTCCCTGCACGAACGCCATCATCGCCGACGGCATCAAGCGGATGGTCGCCGGCACGACGGACCCGAATCCGAAACACGCGGGAAAAGGATTCGAAATTTTGAAGCGAGCCGGAATTGAAGCAGAGGTGTTCGGATCTCCGCGTCTGCGCGGAAAAGAAAACCGCCTGAAGGCGGGACTTCCAACAAATCTGGCTAACGAATGTGCGCGGTTGAACGAGGCTTTTAACCATTGGATTGTTCATCACACGCCGTTCGTCGCGGTGAAGGCTGCGATGACACTGGATGGCAAAATCGCCACCGCCGGCGGCGATTCAAAATGGATTACCGGCAAAAAAGCCCGCGCCGGCGGCATGAAGTTGCGTCAGGGGGCGGATGCGATTCTGGTTGGAATCAATACGATCCTGTCTGATGATCCGAGCCTGACGGCGAGGATGAAGCCGGAAGATGCCCGGGAGCCGGCGCCCAGGCCCATTCGGAGGATCATTCTGGACTCGCTGGCGCGGACACCGTTGAAGGCAAAAGTTGTCTGCGATAAACATGCCGCGCTGACGACGATCGTTGTAAACAAATCTGCGCCCAAAAGCCGCGTGGCGGCCCTGGCCAGAAGGGTGAAGGTGATAACGGCACCACTGGCAAAATCCAGACTCCGCGCTCCGCGCTCCGCGCTTGATTTGTCCTGGTTGTTGAAAAAGCTTGGCGCCCAAAACGTCACGAGCCTGCTGGTCGAGGGTGGCGGCGAGGTAAACGCTTCTTTTTTGTTCGGTGGTTTTGCGCACCGCGTGGCGTTTTTCTACGCCCCGAAAATTTTGGGTGGCCGTGATGCGCGCAAGGCGGTTGCCGGCGATGGTGCCCGGAGCCTGACGGAGGTGGTTCATCTGCGCGAAGTGGAATGGCAACGGCTCGGCCCGGATTTGCTGCTGACGGCGAGTGTGACATTGTAGCCGCATTCGTGAGAACGCGGATTTCCCCCTGCCGGATCTGCGCTTTCACAAGCGCAGCTGCAATAAATCCTTCCATCTTTCCAGCCAAATCGCGGCTCGACGGGTTGCGGCTTAAAGGTTACTTTTGCCTCCGTGTTCACCGGCATTGTTAAAGAAGCAGGAACCGTCGAGCGCATCCGGCCGGCGGCGAAATCCATCGAATTGACCGTGCTCATCTGCGCAACCGGCCGCGGATTGAAGCCGGGCGGCAGCCTGGCAGTCAACGGCTGTTGCCTGACGGCAGTCAAAATCTCCAGCCGCGGAAATTTCAAACTCGCCCGTTTTGATCTGCTCCAGGAAACGTGGCGTCGCACCAACCTCCAATTTGCCCAACCCGGTTCTCTGGTTAACCTGGAGCGTCCCTTGCGCGCGGACGGCGAGTTCGGCGGGCACTTTGTGACCGGCCACATTGACGGCGTTGGCAAAATCATTCGCTGGGAACGCGCCGGCCAGGACCACGTGCTCGACATTGCCGCGCCGGCGGAGGTGATGCGTTACGTCGTCTTCAAAGGCTCGGTGGCGGTGGACGGCATCAGCCTTACTGTGGCCGGCGTGCAGAAAAAAGGCCTTCGCATCTGGATCATCCCTCACTCCTACGAAATCACCGCCTTGCGCGAGCGAAAAGTCGGGGACGCGGTCAACCTGGAGGCCGACCTGCTTGGCAAATATGCGGAGAAATTTCTGGCCCCTCGCTTCAGGCATTAGCCGGGCAATCTTGCCGATGGACAACAAACTCGTTCACCCGCACGAACCCGTTCTTCATCGGGCCACGCCACACCGGCTGGCGAGGCGCGCGTTGTTCAGCTTCCTGCTGACTTTCATCATTTCGCGGGCCACAGTCTTCCTGATCATGTCCGGGGCCATCCCCAACTTGTATTTTTTCCTGAAGGGAACTCATGTGCACCATTTGAACTACGGCATTTTTCTCCTGGCGGCGGTGGCTGGCTTCGCCATCTTTCGGCGGCCGGTCGGACGCGCCGCCGACTTCACCGCGCTCGTGTACGGGGTCGCCTTGGGGCTGACTTTTGACGAGTTCGGCATGTGGCTGCATCTGGGCGGCAGCTATTGGCAACGCGCCAGCGTGGACGCCGTGATCGTTGTGGCGGCGCTGATCGGGCTGGTTGGGTTTTTCCGGTCGTTGGAAAGGATTGAATCGCGCCATTTCTGGGCGTTTGCCTGTCTGGCGGTGGTGCTGATTGGTTTTGGCGTGGTGTTGTACTGTTCGGGCAATCAATTGGGCAGCCTCGTGGGCCCCAAGCTTCACGATCTGGAACTTTCCTCCTCGCCGTGAGCCGGCGCTTTTGCCCTCCTGCTTCCTCAAAATTCCTCTCGCCGGAAAACGCCTCCTAGAAGGAGCGCTGACTTGGCGGTTGCGGCGGAAATCGAGAGGCCCCCCGGCGAGCTATTCCGGAGGGTTGTGTCCGGCCTTCCCTAGCTTAATCGCATCGGCATCACGACGTAGAGAAAGGGGCCGTTGATCTTGAGGACTCCGGGGCTGAGCTCGTCAATCAGTTCGAAGAAAACTTCGTCTTCGGTCAGCGAATTGAGCGGGTCGATGAGATAGCGCGGGTTGAAGGCGATGGCGATTTCCTTGCCTTTGTAGTTCACCGCGAGCGTTTCGCGCGCCTCGCCCACCTCCGGCGAATTGGCGGTGATGGCAAGGTTGTTTTTCCCGAAAGTAAGCTTGACGGAATTTGCCTTTTCACTGGTCATGATTTCGGCGCGGCGCAGGGCCTGCAGGAATTCCTCGCGTCCCAGCGGCACGCGCTCCTTCACCTCGGCGGGAATGACCTGCCGATAATTCGGATAATTCCCTTCTATCAGTTTTGTGATGACGAGCACGGAAAATCCCTTGTCATCCTTCATGGTGAACGATGCCTGATTCTCGCCGAATTTGATTTCCACTTCGCCTTTTTCCTGCAGCAGCCGGTTCAATTCATTCACCGCCTTGGCCGGCACGATGAATTCGCCGCTGCTTTTTTCGGCGATGTCCACTTCCTCGTCCACCAGCGCAAGCCGGCGACCATCGGTGGCCACCATGGTCATTTTATGGTCCTTGAGACTGATGAAAATTCCGTTGAGCACGTAGCGTGATTCGTCGGTGGACACGGCAAAGGAGGTCTTGCGCATCATCGCCTTCACGGTTTCCTGGGAGAGGGTAACTTTTTTGTCGTCCTTGAACTTGGGCAGGGGGGGGAACTCATCCGCGCCCAGGCCATGAATCTTGTAGAACGAGGCGTTGCAGCGGACACTCGTGATGTTTTTGTCATCGGTATCGATGTCAATTTCATTGCCGCCCAGTTCCCGCACGATGCCGAACAGTTTTTTCACCGGGACGGTCGTGCTGCCGCCTTTTTTCACCCTGGCCTCCACCTTGCAGGCAACGGTCACATCCAGATCTGTCGCCGTGAACTCCACCCAGTCGCCCTCAGCGCGCAGCAGCACATTGGAAAGAATGGGCAGCGTCGTGCGCGTGCTGACGACATTTTGAACGGCTTGCAAGCCGATGAGAATTTGATCCTTGGCAATGGTGAGGTTCATGCGCGGTTAATAGTATTCTTTTCTTATATCAAACTCTTATTATTAAGGGTTGTGAATAAGGCAAACAACCGCGATTGTCAAGGCAGCCAAAGGATTTTGTAAAGGAAAGAAAACCAGTTTCACCGGAGAAGAAGAAAATAAAATCCCCGGCATTGAAGTTCTTCACCAAGTCCCCATTCCATTCACAGGAGTTCAACCCCTTATTTCCCCAGTTGTGACCGGCGGACAATATCGGGCAGCACATCGCAAACCAGGGCAACTTCCTCGGCGGTGGAATCACGGCCCAGAGAGAAACGGATCAGTGAATTTGCCTGCGCGCGCCGTCCCAAGGCTGTAATCACATGTGAAGGCTCCAATGAACCCGCCGAACAGGCCGAACCACTTGAAGCGCAGATTCCCTCCAGATCCAAACCCGCCAGCAGCGCAATGCTGTCCGTGCCGCGAACAACAAAGGAAACCGTGTTGGCCAACCGCTTGGTGGGTGAGCCCACCAGTTCGACCCCATCAATCTTTTCCATCGCCTGGATCAAGCCGTCCGCCAGCGGCGCCAGTTTGGAACGCTCAAAAACCGGCGGCGAAACGAACCTTTCCATCGCCTCAACCAAGCCGATGATGCCCGCCAGGTTTTCTGTTCCCGCCCGACGCTCATTTTCATGTCCACCGCCGAAAGCGACCGGGGCGGGAAGCAACGGAGACCGGATGTAAAGCAGCCCGGCGCCTTTGGGCCCGTGGAATTTATGAGCGCAAACCGAGACCAGGTCCGCGTTGAATTGCCCGACGTTCTCAACCGGCTCCTTGCCAAACCATTGCACCGCGTCGGAGTGGAAAACCACACCTCGTTCGCGGCAAATCGCCCCCAGTTTGGCCACCGGCTGGATGGTGCCGATCTCGTTGTTGGCAGCCATGATGGAGACGAGAACAGTGTCGGAACGGAAGGCATTCTGCAAAGCTTCAGGCGAAACCAGACCATCAGCATCCACCGGCAGCCGCGAAACCGCAAAACCTTCCTTCTTTTCAAGGTAATCAAAGCAATGCAAAACCGCAGGATGTTCGATGGTGGAAGTGATGAGGTGTTTGCCCTTCGGTTTGAGCAAACGAGCCACGCCGAAAATCGCGAGATTGTTGCTTTCCGTGCCGCCGCTGGAGAAAATCACTTCCCCGGGCTTGACGCCAAGGACCTTGGCTGCGCGGGCGCGCGCGTCATCGAGCGCCGCGCGGGCGCGCCGGCCGACGTGGTGGACACTGGATGGATTGCCCCAGACCTCCCCGAGGAAGGGCAGCATGGCATCACGCACCGCCGGATCCAGCGTCGTCGTGGCGTTGTAATCGAGATAAATCGTCCGTGGCATCCGGTGATACAGTAGGAGACGACATGTGGAGTCTCAAAACAAAAACAAGGCAATTGTCTTGAGTCTTGTCACCCCGACTCCTACAAAAAGGAAATGAGCACGCGGGTCAAGATATGCGGCATCACGAACCTGGTCGACGCGCAGGCCGCCGTCGAGGCGGGCGCGGACGCGCTGGGCTTCAATTTTTATGAGAAAAGCCCCCGGTACCTGACCCTTCCCGCTGCCGCCGCTGTTTCAAGGCAACTGCCGCCCTTCATCCTGCGCGTCGGCGTCTTCGTGAACACGCCCGAGGACCGGATAACGCGGGCCATCGGCGAATGCGGTCTGGGACTGCTCCAGTTTCACGGCGACGAACCTCCGGAATTCTGCACGCAGTTTGGGCTGATGAGCATGAAGGCGTTCCGAATCCGCGACGTTGATTCGCTGAAGTCGTTGCCCCAATACCAGACCGAAGCGTATTTGCTCGATGCCTGGTCGCCGGAGGCGCGGGGCGGCACGGGCGAAAAATTCAACTGGGACCTCGCGCTAGAGGCGCAAAAGTTTGGCAAACCGGTTTTTCTTGCGGGCGGATTGACGCCGGAAAACGTTGCTGCCGCCGTGCGCAAGGTGCGGCCGTTTGGCGTGGATGTTTCCAGCGGCGTGGAATCGGCGCCCGGAAAGAAGGACCACGCCAAAATCAGGGCGTTCATCCAGGCGGTTCGTTCCGTGAAATGAAAATGACGAAACCAAGAGGGCCGGGCGGCGTTTCAGGGCGGTATCGAATTGGAGGGTGACGCCGCCGGTTTTCCCTTCAAGGCGAGGGCAAAGACCAGATCATTGCTGGCAAGGGCATTGTTCGGCTGGAGTCTTAAAGCCTCTTGAAACGCGCGAATCGCCTCGTCAATACTTCCTTGTTTCAACAAGGCGTGGCCCAGATTGCGGCGGGCTTCATACCGGTCGGGCTGCAAAAACGCAGCCATCCGGAATTCCTGGACAGCGTCGGGAATTTGTCCTTTTGCGAGCAGCGCCCCCCCGAGGTTGTTGTGGGTTTCCGCGTTTTTGGGTTGAAACTTCAAGGCCAGGCGCAGGCAACGAATCGCTTCGTCATTCCGTCCCAGTTGTGAGAAGGCGGAGCCCAGATTTAACAGGGCCATTTCATTGTCCGGCTCCAAGTCAACCGCTCGTTGCAAATGGGCCAGGGCTTCGTCCGCGCGGCCTTTTTGAAGCAAGGCGAGACCGAGAGTATCGAGGGCGGTTACGTTGTTCGGCTCGGACGCCAAAGCCAATTGGGACTGAACGAGGGAGGCCTCCACCTGCCCCAGGCGGAGCAGAAGAATCGCCAGGTTGTTATGCACCGTCACATAGGCCGGCCAGATCGTCAGGGCCTTCTGGTACCAGGCAATCGCAACGTCTGCCTGTCCCTTGGCCTCGCAAGAGCGCCCCAGGATGCAGTAGGCCTCCGCAATGTCAGGATTCAGCCTGATGGCTTCCAACTGTTCACGGATCGACTCGTCAAACTGTCCTTGAGCGTACAGCGCACGCCCCAGCCGGTTGTGAGCGTCGTAATTGTTCGTGGTCACCGCGACGGCCCGGTGCCAGAGACTGACCCCATCGCGCCAGAAAGTCAGCTGATGCCGGGTCAACAGAAGGCAGGACAACCCCAGCACCCCGCCGACAGTCCCCAGCGCCAGTCGCTGAAAGCGCCAACCAATGGTCAACCGATGTGCTTCCCACACCACCAGCAACAGGAGACCGACGGTCGGAATATAGGTGTAGCGGTCGGCGATTGACTGGGCACCCACCTGTATCAGGCCGATGACCGGCACCAGGGTTCCCAGATACCAGAACCAGCCGGTGAATAAATAAGGCCGTTGCCGGCGACAAACGAAGGCCAGGACAGACAGGCCTAAAACCAAGGAAACCGACAACAGAACCACCGCCAGCGGCCAATGACCCGGATGCGGATACAGCGCGCACAGGTCGGCCGGCCAGAACTGCTTGGACAGGTACCGGGCAAAGGAGACTGCGGCGTTTTCCAGGCGCAGCCCGAAGGGCAGTTCAACGCCGATTAATTCATGCATCATGCCGCTGTTGCGTTGGACGACAAACGTGATAACACTCACGCAGGCCGACAAGAGAAAGAAAGGAAATTTCTCCACCAGCAATCCCGACCAGCGTTCCAGCCGCCAGCGTTCCAGCGGCCAGAAATCCAGCAGCAAGAGCACCGCAGGCAGGGTTACCAGCATGGGCTTGCTCATCAGACCCAGAGCAAAGGACAACAGTGCCAGCCAGTAAAAAAGAGACAGGTGAAGGGCGACAGGGGACAGGGTTAATCCGGTTTGTGTCACTTGATCCTTATCACTTTTAACCCCCTGGGCGTAGCGCGCGTAAGCCCACAGCGACAGCAACCAGAACAGGACGCTCAACACATCCTTGCGTTCGGAGATCCAGGCCACCGATTCAACCCGGAGCGGATGCAGGCCGAACAAGGCGGCCACCGCCAAGCTGCGCCAGGTGGAGCCGGTCAGACGGCGAAAAACCAGGAACAACAGGACGGTGTTGGCGGCGTGGAGGAGGACATTGGTCAGGTGATAACCCCAGGGATTGAAGCCGTAAAGACGGTGGTCGAGCATGAGAGACCACTGGGTGAGGGGATGCCAGTTGGCGGCCACGCCGCGGGTCAGGGCGAGGGTCAGATTGGCCGGCGTAAAAAAGATGTGGGCGTTGCCGGTAACGTAGGCGTAGTCATCGAATTCAATGAACTCGCCGCGGAGGGCGGGAAGAAAGGTCCAGACGACCAGCCCGAACAGCAACAGGCAAAGGAGCAGGACCTTGCTGCGCTGATTTTGTCCAACGACCTGGAGCGGCGGTTTCAGAACAGCCTTGATGCTAAACCAGCACGAAAAACTTGTCCATTTCGTCCGGGAACGGCCAACCCGCCGGCCGGATCAGAAATCCGGACGTGATTTCAAACGCAACATCCCCGACACTGGAGGCAAATGAAGCGCGTTGCGGTCTATTGCGGTTCCAACAAGGGCACCCGCGCCGAGTATGCCGAGGCGGCCAGGAAGCTTGGAAGCCATTTGGCCCGGCGTGGACTGGGCCTGGTTTATGGCGGCGGTTGTGTGGGCTTGATGGGCGTTCTCGCCGACGCCGCCCTCCAGAGCGGCGGCCACGTCATCGGGGTGATTCCCGAGAAGCTCGTCATCAAGGAAGTTGTGCACGAGGGGTTGCCGGACCTGCGCGTGGTAAAGAACATGCACGAACGCAAGGCGCTGATCGCCGAACTGGCCGACGGGTTCATCGCGCTGCCCGGCGGTTACGGCACCTACGAGGAATTTTGCGAGGTGCTCGCCTGGAGCCAGCTCGGCTATCACCGGAAACCGTTTGGCCTGCTGGAGGTGGCGGGGTTCTACAGGAGACTGCTGGAATTTTTCGACCACGCAACCCGCGAAGGATTTGTCCGGCCCAAACATCGCGAACTGGTCATCGTCGAGGAAGATCCGGAAAAGCTGCTGGACCGGCTGGAAACCTTCCAGCCGCCGCAGGAAGTGAAGTGGATCCGCTAAGCGCTGATTTCCTTTGCGCGCCTGAACGCTTTGCGCGAGATTAACCGCCGCCTTATGAGCAAAAAAACCAGTGCAAAAATGCCGGATGCCCGGGGCCGTTTTGGCCCCTATGGCGGGCGCTTCGTGCCGGAGACGTTGGTCCATCCGTTGCAGGAACTGGAGGACGAATACCGGCGGGCGCAGAAGGACCCGGCGTTCAAGCGCGAATTCGAGTATTATCTCCGGGAATTCTGCGGCCGGCCCACACCGCTGTACTTCGCCGAACGGCTCACCAAGGAACTTGGCGGCGCGAAAATTTATCTCAAGCGCGAGGACCTGCTTCACACCGGCGCGCACAAGATCAACAACTGCATTGGGCAGGCGCTGCTGGCTCGCCGCATGGGCAAGCATCGCATCATCGCCGAGACCGGTGCCGGTCAGCACGGCGTCGCGACGGCGACCGTGTGCGCGCTGTTTGGCATGGAATGTGTCGTTTACATGGGCACCGAGGACATGCGGCGGCAGGAGCTGAACGTCTTCCGCATGCGCCTCTTGGGCGCGGAGGTGCGCGG
>JBKQOA010000048.1:0-18492 GCA_052145735.1 Limisphaerales bacterium | reverse complement strand
TGTTTAAACAGTTTTTGAAGCGGCTTCGGGAAATCAACTGGGCCTACGCCGTGGATTATCACTTTTATGGCGAGCCCATGTTGCATCCCAACCTGGAGTCATTAGTCCGTCAAACCGTCGAGGCCAGCCCGCGCGCCAAACCCCGGGTTTTTACCAACGGTGATTTTTTGACCGAAGAAAAGTTGCTGGGCCTCGTTAAAGCCGGCGTTTTTTGCTTCAACGTCAGCCGTCATCCGCCGTATCGGGACGAGTGGGACCAGCGGATGCGGCATTTGCTGGACAAATACTCGCAATTTGTCCGCTGCAACGATCCTGCCCTGCGCGAACTGTCCAACCGCGGCGGCCTCGTCCAGCTGAAGATTTCGGACCAGGCGCACATGTGGCAGAAAGGCTGTCATGCGCCCTCGGTCAACCTTGGCGTGAGTTCCCGGGGGGACTATTTGTTCTGTTGCGCGGATTATCTCGAAAAGAATGTGCTGGGAAACATCTTCGCGCAGAGCATTGTCGAGGCGTGGCAACGGGAACCATTCAAGACCCACCGGGAGAATGCGCGTAAAAGCAATCCCACGCTGCCGATTTGCAAAGCCTGCTTTGGCCCCGAACCTCGACTGGAAACATCATGAAAGCAAGGCTCGCCCAGCGGGATGCGCCCGAAATTTAAACCGGGCTGCGGTTTTGATGTTTTCCGCCTGAAACATCTGCCGCCGGTCCAACCCGGCCTCAAAAACAAAAGTGCCGCCGGAACAAAAAGTCCGGCGGCGGTTCAACGAGGATTGATTAATCAGGATTTGACCGGTTCGATCTTGGTCGGTGTCATTATCTGTTTGCCGTCCTTTTCCGTGACGGTGCCGGTGACGGTCACTTTTTCAGAATCGCCGTGGCAGACCGGATCATGCGCCGCCTTGCTCACGTCGTTTTGTTTCAGGTAGTAATTGACGGTTTTGCCGTCCTTGACGACCTGGACGACGTTCTGGCAGCTCTTGGTTTCGTGCAACGTGCATTTGCCGCAAACCATGTTGCCGGTGATGGTGATTTCCTTGCTTGAATCCTGGCTCGCCGCGTCCGCCGCGAGCAGGCGTGAGGTTGAAACCGCCAGCAACAGCCCGCTGGCGACCGCGAGAAACATCATGGATTTTTTCATAGGTTATGGGCTTGTTTGGTTTACAAGCCTGAGACAATACAATCAGTGGTTTTGTTCAGACAAATCAAGGCAATAATATAGTTCACTCACCTTGCGCCTGTTTTGGCCTGTTGCCGTCATAATCGGTTTATTGCTTGGCGGGTTTCCGCGCTCGCTGTTCCCTGATCTTTTTGTCCAACTCTGCCTTGGGGACTTTCATCAGTCCTTTGGCTAGGGCTTGGAACTTTTGGAACGGCGTTTTCCCCGTTGGGATTTTGTGATTCATGCTGGTCTTGCTTCGTTAAGCAACTGTGAATATGTCAACCGCTTTCCAAAGATTGAGCCAACCGCTTTCAGAAAGCGCGTTGCGTCGTTTTCTTCGCGGAAGTTGAACCGAAAAGCCTGTTCATCCAAGTAGCGGAACAGGTGGAATGGCTCAACGCTCACATACGTCCCGCGAATGCCGCGCTTGAGCAAGCTCCAAAAGTTTTCCAGCCCGTTTGTGTGGACTGCTCCGCGCACATAACTTTCGGCGTGATTGATCGCTTCGTGAATGTAATCGCGGTTCAAGCCGTTGTAAGACGGTAGCGCATCGGTATAAACCTTTGAGCCGGGTTCAACATGGTCGCGCACTTCCTGTTGCACCGTGCCGCGCCGTGCGTTCGGAACGTGTTTGACCTTTACCTTGCCGTGACGCTGCAATAAACCCATGACGATTGCCTTGCCAACGCCTCCAGTCCCGCGTCCACGCTTGCGCTGCTTGTCAACGTGCATGTTGCGAACCTTGCCGCCGATGTAGGTTTCGTCGGCTTCAATTTCGCCAGCCAGCTTTTCAAACGTGCCGGTCTGCATGGCGAGCCGGATACGTTGCAGCATGAACCAGGCTGTCTTTTGTGTGACGCCGATTGCGCGGTGGACTTCGTAGGAACTGACGCCGTTTTTGTCATTGGCAATCATCCAGATGGCAGTCAGCCATTTATCCAACGGCAACGCGCTATCTTCAATAATTGTGCCGACACGAACCGAAAACTGGCCTTTCTCTGTGCAGTGTTTGCATTTCCAGATTTTGCGCGTGGAAATGAAGCTGACATCTTCGCAATGGCAGCGCGGGCATTTCACCTTGTCCGGCCAGCGCAGTTTCACCATGAAGTCAAACGCTACTTGCGGATCGGCAAAGTGGCGGATGGCTTCGACTAGGGTTTCTGGAAATTCATTATTCATTTGTTTTGTCCTCGTTTTTCTCTGGATATTTTATATGGTAATTTTTAAGAGCTTCTATGGCGATGGTTTCCATCATGGCCTTCCAAGAAGCTCTCATCTGATCTTCGTGTTTTTCCATCGAGTCTGCTGTGCATTTTATTAAATCTAATACTCTTGGAGTATCACTCACCAATCCCTTCTTGGTGTCCGGGTCGAGTGTGGCAAGTTTTGTGGGGCCGCCACAAAAAGCATCCACCTTTTTCACTTCTTCTACCGTGTAAATTGCGGCCAGGATGGCATGGCTCTTTGACATTTTTGAAACATTGGAGCGGCTTAAAATAAATTCGGCAACAGTTGAACCACAGCCAAGCGTGGCGTAATTATATTGTCTGGTGGCAATGCCCGGCCAAAAACTTACGGTGTAAAGGTATGGCAATGGGGGCGTGCCATGATAATACGCAATCATCAAACTAAAATTGTTATCAAGGTCTTGAAAAAATTCATGCGCCAGTTCTCGATTAGCCTCCCAACCATTAAGGCGTATCACGTCCAACTTCAACAGGCGCAAGGCTTCCTCAACGGCTTCAACGGGCTTTCTGTAATCATCAAATTGTGCGGTTTTTGCTATCTTCTCAAACTGCTCCACGGCACGAGAGGAAAGCTCGGCGTTCCCAGACTGGGCGATGAGAACTGGATTATCCCCGCCAAAAAAAGTGCGGGAGATTTTGTCCGTGTCGGTTCTCTTTGACGTACCACAAGAGGTCTGGCTATCACTGGCCAAAACGATTTTCTCTTTGCAAACAATTCCAACAATAATAGTCACAGGCGTTCTCCGTTTCTTTTGTTTCGGAGCATTCTGCCTTTTTTGACTTTGTGAGTCAAGTATATTATTGCCCAAATCAAGGCCGGTCAGCCCGCCTTGGGTTGTGCGGCGAACAGCTCGGCAATGACGATTTGAAATTCGGGGATCAACGCCTCCGCCAGCACTTCGCTGCCGGCCAGAATGCCCTTCAACGCCAGGCCCCATTCCGTGCTGTGATAAACCTCCACGTTGTCGTAGCGCGGATCCACCATCCACAACCGCGACACGCGGATGTCCTCGTAAATCTGCTTTTTGACGACGGTATCGGAGCGGTGGTCGTCGGTGCTGACGATCTCCACCGCCAGCCAGAGTTTGCCGGTGGCAGCGGTCACGAGCGCCAGGTCGGGACACAATGTGGTGGTCCGGGAAACGCGGACCTGTTCCCGGGAGGCGAGCAGCCGGATGGCGGCCAGGTTCGCGACACTGGCGGTCATCAGGGCGTGCAAGCGGTCGCAAATCGCCTCGTGGCGCAAGCCCGGCGCCGAACGCGGCAGCGACGCGCCATCCAGAATTTCCTCATACGGCCGGTTCACGGGCAACAGCAAACCAGTGATTGGCGCGGCCGGCAAGCGGCCATTTGGAATAATCGGCGGTGGGCGAGACTTCCGGCGGGCTGATGGAAAACAAACAACGGATGACGGTTCGCGGAGACGCTCACGCCACCCCTTTTTTCTTCAAATCAAGGCTTGCAAAGGGGTCTGCCGGCGGCTAGTTTTTCTGCTCTTTTGATAAATTTATGGCAGTAAAAATTCGCATGAAGCGCGTCGGGGCCAAGAATGCCCCGGTGTTTCGCATTGTGGTGGCTGACGGTCGCAGTCCGCGCGACGGCAAGTTCATCGAGGAAATCGGCACGTATCAGCCGTTGAAGAAGGGCGATAATTTCTCGCTCAACCTCGACCGCGCCAAATACTGGGTCAGCCAGGGCGCCCAGCCCAGCGAAACCGTCGCCAGCCTCATCAAGAAGGCCGGCAAGGCGGCCGCAGCGGTGGCGGCCTGATTCATTTTGATTTTTGACGCAATGCAGGCGTTTTTGGAATACGTCGTCAAAGGCCTGGTGCAGCATCCCGACGCGGTGAACATCACCCCGGTGGAGCGTGCGGGCACGACGGTCTATGAACTGCGCCTCGACCCGTCGGACGTGGGCAAGATCATCGGGCGGCAGGGCGTGACGATCAATGCCATCCGGTCGCTGTTGCTGGCCGGCAGCGCCAAGCAGGGGCTGCGTTGTTCGGTGGAGATTGTCGAAGACAAAAAATGAATCGTCCTCGTCCTCGTTCTCGTGGTCGTTGGTGCGATTACGAAGACGAGGACGAGCGCGAGGACGATTGAGTGAAAATTGACGTGCTCACTTTGTTTCCGGCGATGTTCGCCGGGCCGCTCGACGAAAGCATCGTCAAACGGGCGCGCGACGCGGGTCTGGTGGACCTGAAGATCCACCACCTGCGCGACTGGGCGCACGACCGGCACAAGACGGTGGACGACCGGCCGTTTGGCGGCGGACCGGGAATGTTGCTGAAGCCGGAACCGCTCTTTGAAGCGATTGAAAGTTTGCGGCGCGAAAAAACGCGCGTGATTTTGCTGTCGCCCACCGGGCGGCCGTTCCAGCAGGCCATCGCGCAGGAACTGGCGCAAGCGGATGATTTGCTGCTCGTCACCGGCCATTATGAAGGCTTTGACGAGCGGGTGCGGGAAACGCTGGCGGACGACGAGTTGTCCATCGGCGATTACGTGCTGACGAACGGCGCGTTGCCGGCCATGGTCGTGATCGACGCGGTGGTGCGGTTGCTGCCCGGCGCACTGGGCGACGATGAAAGTTCGCACGACGAGTCCTTCAGCCACGGATTGCTGGAATATCCGCAGTACACGCGGCCGGCGGAATTTCGCGGGATGAAGGTCCCGGACGTTCTCGTGTCCGGCCACCACGCCGAGATTGAAAAATGGCGGCGCGAACAGGCGAAACAGCGGACGAAACAACGCAGACCGGATTTGTTAAAATAGTTTTTAGTTTTTAGTGTTAAGTTTTGAGTTAAAGCGGCGCCTAAAAATTAAAAACTCAAAACTTAAAATTGAATATGAACCAGGCATTACAGGAAAAAATTGAATCGGAACAGTATCGCAAAGACGACCCGAAATTCACGGTCGGCGACAGCGTGCGCGTGCACACGAAGGTCGTGGAAGGCGACAAGGAACGCATCCAGATTTTCTCGGGCGTCGTCATCGGCAAACGCGGCCATGGCCTGAACGAAACCTTCACCGTCCGCCGCATCAGCTATGGCGAAGGCGTGGAGCGCGTGTTCCCGCTCCATTCGCCGCGCGTGGACAAGATTGAAGTCGAACGCCAGGGCTCGGTGCGCCGCGCCAAGCTCACCTACCTGCGCAAACGACTCGGCAAGGGCGCCACCCTCGTCCGCGAGAAGGAAGAAAAGATCGTGGAAGACGCAGCGAAGTAATTCCGCACATTGAACTTTCCCAGGCGGGGCCCCGGCCCCGCTTTTTTGCTTCTCTTTCCACGCCGGTGTGATAAGTTGCAATTATCATGAACCGGATTGCTGTTCAATTTCTGGATCAAGGGCTCCACCGGGTATTGTTTGACGCCATGCCCATGCCCGTTTTTGTGATGGATGGGGAGGTCAGCGTCCTGGAATATAATGTGGCGGCGGCCCGGCTGTTTGGATCGGACAAGTCAATGGTTTTGAACCGGCGTGGCGGGGACGTGTGGCATTGCCTGCACGCGGCGGAGACACCGGAAGGTTGCGGCCATTCTCCGGCCTGTCAAAATTGCGTGGTGCGGGAATCGGTGCGGGATGCGGCACAGGGGCGTCGCGTCACGCGCCGGTGGACGGAAATGGAATTGATGCTCAAAGGCAAACCCGCCAAGGTCGGTCTGCGGGTGAGTTGCCAGCCGTTCAACTATGGGAAAAATTCCCTCGTGCTTCTGGTTCTCGAAGGTTTGAACGATTAAGTCCGCAAACCCGTTTCCTTCCGGCGGGCTTCGGCCCCGCTTTATTTGTTTGAATCGCGCGCTGCTGCCAGGGCCGCGAGCTGTTCCTTCACGAACTGGCCGAAGACCGTCGGCTCGTATTGCCAGTTCTTGATCAACGTCGGCCCGGCGGCGACATGCAAATCCCATGCGGTCCAATGCATTTGATGCTGCCGGGCATAATCCACCAGATGGTTCGCGTAGATCAAATTGTTGGTGACATTGTTCCCTCGCCGGCGGCCGCCAAAGCCCCATTCCCCGATATAAACCGGATATTTTTCGCTGACGGCGCCGAAATAGCGGTCCCAATTTGTGCCTTTGAATGGATACGGATGCGTTTCATAAACAAAATTCGTGCCGGCAATCGCATGCCCCTGCAACACACCGCTCAAATCGAAGCCCCAATCCAATCCGCTGACCGTCACCACGTTGGTGGCGCCGGTCGCCCGGACGGTGTCGTAAAGCTTTTGCATGCCCACGGCCTGGAAATCAACCTTGCCCTGGTCGGGATTCCATTGCGCCGCCTTGTCGCTGACCGTCCCGCCATCGCGCCAGATGGCAAAGGTCGTGTCGTGCGGCTCGTTGTAGAGGCCGAAAATGATGTTCGGCTGGTTTTTGTAACGCGTGGCCACGTCCGTCCAAAACGCGATTGAATTTTCATCCGGCATGTTGTGCTGGCCGAGCTGGCCGCCTTCGTTGATCCATTTGCCGCAATCCGACCAATGCAAATCCAGGTTCAGGTAAACCCGCGCCGCCGCGCAGGCATCCACCAGTTTGTCCACCAGCGCGCGATACGCCGCGCCGCCGTCCGTCTGATCCTTCGTTTTGCCGAACCAGCGGTCCTGCGCCAGCGGCAGACGGATAAAGTTCACCTTCCAATCGTTGATGGCGCGGGCCACCGATTCCTCGACGTGGTCGCCGCCGTTGGTCCATTCGAGCGACGCGATGTTGACGCCATAGAGGTAAACCGGTCTGCCGGTGATATCCAGCACGTGGTTTCCTTCCGTGTGCAGGCGCATTGGATCAAGCTTGGGATCAAATGGACGGGTTTGGCTGGCCAGCAGACTATTGGTGGAGGTTTCATCTGCCGCGATCGCGCTAAAGGTGACCGCCAGAAAACAAGCCACGGGTAGTGGCAGGAAACAACGATGGATTTGCATCGGTATAGACTATCACCCGGCAAGAGAAAACATCAAACGCAAACTTCCGAAACTGCCAGCCGGTGGATTTGCAGCGCGCCCGCGCCGAAACAAACCAGCATTACCTGCTCCACCATCCGGTTCCGCCCCAAAAAACTTTTTGCCTCGCGCACGGCAATCCGCGCCGCGCGGTCCATCGGAAAGCCATACGCGCCGGTGCTGATGGATGGGAACGCCACGGTCTTGATGCCGTGCTCTTCGACCAGCGCGAAACAACTCCGATAACAATTCGCAAGCAGGTCATCTTCGCCGTGTTTGCCGTCATGCCACACCGGGCCGACGGTGTGAATGACCCATCGGGCGGGAAGTTTGTAGCCCCTGGTGATTTTGGCCTGGCCGGTTGCGCAACCACCGAGTGTGCGGCATTCCACCAGCAATTCCGGGCCGGCCGCCCGGTGGATGGCACCGTCCACGCCGCCGCCACCCAGCAACGACGCGTTGGCCGCATTCACAATCGCTTCCACGCGCTGCTGTGTGATGTCACCGGCGATGACGGCAATGCGTTGGGAGACAGGTCCGTTGCTCATGGGGCATTTTACCCCAGATGATTCGCCACGTCGTTGGCGCCGGCGACGACTTCCTCGCGGGTCTTCAGGTTGCGAATGCGCGCGTAGGCATCGCTTTCGAGCCGGACAGTGGAGGCCACCTTCAATTCCTGCGCGCGTTTGAACTGCTTGTCCGGTTTGGCGGGCGTGAGCGGATAATCCACGGCGTATCCGGCCGCGCGCAAATCCTGCACCAGCTTGAGCGACTGTGAACGGAGATTTTCATCCTCGATGAGCACATAGACATCCATCGGCGAATCGAATTTCGGCAGCCGGCCGCGCGCCTTCAGCAATTCCAGCAACACCACGTCGCCCATGCCGAAGCCGAGCGCGGGCAGGTCCACCTTGCCGCCGCTGACGAGCTTGACCAGGTTGTCGTAGCGGCCGCCGCCGGCGATGGCGCGGAATTCGCCCCGGGTATCGAACGCCTCGAACACCACGCCGGTATAATATGCCAGCCCCCGGATGACGTGATAATCCACCTTCACAAAATTGCGCAGGCCGCGCGCGGCCAGATTGTCCAGAATGCTCTGCAACTCCGCCGTCGGTTCACCCGATTCAATGAACCGGTTCACCGCGGCCAGGGAAAACCCGAGCGCGGCCAGTTTCTTTTCGTTCTCCTCCGGTGCCGTGCGTTCCAATTTGTCAATGGCCTGGAAGAAATCGTATTCCTTCGCGACCTCCCCCCCGCCCTGCTTGAAAAACGCGTCCCACGCGTTGCGGCTGCTGAGCCGGATGACAAAATCCGATTCGGTCAGGCCGAACGACCGCAGCGTGTCAATGAGCAGCGCAATCAACTCCGCGTCCGCCGCCGGATCGGTCTCGCCGATGAGGTCGGCGTTGAACTGGAAATGTTCGCGCAGGCGGCCCTTCTGCTGGCGTTCGTAGCGGAACAATTGCGGAATGGCGAACCACTTGACGGGCTTTTTGTAATTGCGCTCATGCGCGGCCACCATGCGCGCCAGCGTGGGCGTCATTTCCGGACGCAACGCCACGGCGCGGTCGCCCTTGTCCCTGAAGTTGTAGAGCTGGCCGACGATTTCCTCGCCGCTCTTGGTGGTGAAGAGTTCGAGCGGTTCGAGCGGCGGGCCGTCGTATTCGCGGAAGCCGTAGCGCCGGGCGGTGGTGCGCCATTGGTCAAAAATGTACTGGCGGGCGTCGGCGCTCCAGACATCGGAGTGCGGCAGCGGTTCGGGATAAAAATCTCTGAATCCGGGCAATCGTTCCATATAACCCGACCAAGCTAAAAGGCCGGCGGCAAAAAGAGAAGGCGAATCGGAAGTTTGACCACGGACAAACGCGGATGAATTTTGTCACTGCCAGTTCGTTGCCGGTTGAACTTTGATCACCGTCCGGTCCGCGGGCGACACTGCCGGACGCGGTGTCAGTGGCACCACCGGACGATGGATGGCTGGCGCCGTCGCGGGTGACGGCGGCGGGGATGTCAATTTCTGATAAGCCAGGATGCCCCGCACGATGGCCAGCGCCATCTGTCGCCGATTGATCGCATTGTAAATCCTTTTGCTCTCCTCCGGATGCGTCATATAACCGCCTTCAATCAAAATGGCCGGCATGGTCGCATCGCGCAACACCGCGAACCGCGCCCGCCGCACGCCCCGATCCGGCACCCCCAGGTTTTGCACCAGCGACTTCTCCATCTGGTATGCCAGCAGCAGACTTTTTTGCTCGACGCGGTTGGCCGTCGTCGGGCCGTAATTTGAGCCTTCGCCCTGCGCATTGCTCGAGCTCGCTCCCACGGGCGTGATGCAATACGTCTCCGGTCCCTGCACCTGGTCGCGCCCGACCTGCGTCGCGTTGAAATGCAGGCTGACGAACAAATCCGCCCCGCGCCGGTTCGCCAGCGCCGGCCGGTCGGGCAATTCCACGTAGGTGTCCTTGCTGCGCGTCAGGATGACATTGAACCCGGCCTTTACGAGCTGGTCGCGCAATTCAAGCGTCAGCGCCAGTGTGTAAGTCTTTTCGCTGTGCCAGAACGTGTGATTCCCGGTGTCCTTGCCGCCGTGGCCCGGATCCAAACAGATGGTCGTGATTCGTCTGGCGTCGGCTCGCGGCGGGTAAATCAGCGGCCGAATCGTCGTGTTGAGGTCCAATTGCGCGATGTAGGGCGTGCCCTTGTCCATCGCGACGGGAAAGGACAGCATGACGTTGACCCCGTTGACACACGCCGTGCGCGAATTCCGGTCAAAAACCAGCCGCGTCGTGCGGTTGGTGGCGACGATTTCGTCCCCGTATCTGAGCCAGAAGCATTTCAGGCCGTTCGCGCGAGCCCAATCCATGAGCGGCACGTAGGTCTGTCCATTGACAGACGCCGCGTGCGCCGGCGTCAGGCAGGACACCAGGCACAGAACGATGAGCCACGCGGACAATCGGTTCATTGGCAACGTTGAAACACGCGTATGACCCGAAGGGCAAACGCCTCCGTTCCCGATTTGAAATCCTGCGGCCGCTCATTCATGCCCAAAGGCTAATGGATGAATGCCAAACACCAAAGTTGTTTTTCGAGACAGGGCCGCGCTGCTGTGCGGCCCGGATAACCGGCCGGTTGTACCATCCGGTCAAACCAAGGCTCGCCCGGTTTGCAGAACTCCGGAAGCGATTAAAAGCTTGGGGGAAAGGTAAAGGTTAAAGGCGAATTTGATTTAAATTCCCAAAAACCAGCCTTCCCAGATGGCGAGCAAGGACAGCACCGCACAGTCAAATATAAAAATGCAGACGCCAATACTGTCCCACCATTTCCAAAACTCCTTATTGGCTCCGATTCGGAATGGCAGGGTGATGATGAGTGAGGCCGCAGCAATGACAGCCAGAAGCAGGGCGTTATAAATCATTTTGTGCCTTTCGCATCTGCAACGATCCGAGTCGTTGCCTCTGTTTCCCGGGGTTGGTTGTGCAGATCAAAGACCTTCCTGTCGTCTTTCCAGACGGTTTGGCTGCAAAAAACATCATGCACAGGCACGATTCGAGCATAAGTCGGGCCACATTTCTGAACGGCTGAAGGCTGCAGTTCGTTGAAGATTGAAGCATGGACAGGCGCATCCAATGGAATCCCTTTGACTCTCGCGCCACGTGGTCTAGCCTAAAACCCCTCCGGTTTTAACTGGAACCATCAAGCCATGAAATTGAACTTTCCCAGGATTGCGACGGTTGCCCTGCTACCCGCCGCGCTGCTGGTTTTTGCGGGTTGCGCCTCCGCACCTCAAATGGACAAGACCACCACCGTCGCCTACAAGGAAGGTGTGCCCGGCGGCACCCTCGTGCAAACCTACCAGACGACCGCCACGGTCACGGCCATTGATACCACGACCCGGCAGGTGACTTTTGTCGCTCCGGACGGCACCAAAAATACTTTCCAGGCCGGGCCAAAAGTCGCCCTCAACCAGATCAAGACTGGCGACAACCTGAAGGTTACTGTTGCCCGGGAACTGGCCATCTTCCTGAACCGGAATGACGCGCCGGCCGCGACCAACGCCGCCGCCATGGTCCGCGCCATGCCAGGCGCCAAACCGGGCGTGCTGACCTCGGACACGGTGCAGCTCACCGCCACGGTGGCGGCGGTGGATTTGCCGAAACATGAAGCGACCCTGCAGATTTCCGACGGCCGGACCGGGACGTTCAAGGTTCGCAAAGACGTGGACCTAACCGGAGTGAAGCCGGGCACGGAAGTGTTCATCCGCACCACTTCGGCGGTGGCCATCATGCTGGAAAAACCGTGAATGGGCCGGCTCTGGAATTGTCAGTGTGCAGAGAATGAATTTGCAGACCATTCGTGAACTTTTGCTCGCGTGGGTTGGCGTCACCAGCCTCTGGGCTTTTCTCCTGTTCGGCCTCGACAAATGGCGCGCCGGGCGGACCGGTGCCCGTCGCGTCGCGGAATCCTCCCTTTTGCTGGCGAGCGCGCTGGGTGGCTGGCCGGGCGGATTGCTCGGCATCGTCCTTTTCCGGCACAAATTGGCCAGGCAGTCCTTCCAGTTCAAGTTCGCCGCCGCCTTCGTCGTCTGGGCGGCACTCATTGCCGGCGCCCTGAAACTGACCAGGGTCATCTGACTCCAAAAGCTGAAGACCAAAATTTTTGTTTCAGCCTTTGGCCTTTAGCGTTTAGCTTTCCCTCCGTTATGAGTGGCGACCAGCAATTCGTACCGAATCCATTTGCGGCACTGGACAGCGCCGGGTTGCCGCCGGGGCCAAAAGACCCGCCGGCCGCAAAACCCGCCGCGCCGCGAAAAAACCGCGGCCGGGTGGACATCATCCGCCAGACAGCGCATCGGGGCGGCAAGACGGTCACCGTGATCCAAGGTTTCACCGGGATCGGCCTGCCGGAAAAGGAACAACTCGCCCGGAAAATGCAGAAAGCCTGCGGCACCGGCGGCACGGTCAAGGAAGGCCGGATCGAAATCCAGGGCGACCAGCGGGAAACCGTTGCCCGCATCCTGACCGAGGCCGGCTTCCGCCCGGTCTTTGCCGGTGGATGATTTCCCAAGGTCAAAGTCGAATGCTGCCTGGGCATCGCCTTGCATCAATCGTTCCGCGCCCGCACTTCAACGGGCAAGGGCGCGTGACAGGCAGAAATTCAAGCGGTTTTCCCAATGCGAACGGCCATGCGCGGATAGAATCCGTGGTCAAGATCGCAATTGCGTGACACCTCAGCCCTTCGTGGTTACATTGATGCCGTAACGTAAATTGCGTAAACTGCTAATCGTAAATGACTATGCGCTCCGACATCATCAAAAAGGGCTTTGAACGCGCGCCGCACCGCTCGCTGATCCGCGCCACCGGTTCCATCGAATCCGAGGCCGACTGGGACAAGCCGTTCATCGCCATCGCCAATTCCTACACCGATTGCATCCCCGGCCACGCCCACCTCAACGAGGTCGGCATGCTCGTCAAACGCCTTGTGCGCGAAGCCGGCGGCGTCCCGTTCATCTTCAACACCATCGGCATTGACGACGGCATCGCCATGGGCCATTCCGGCATGCTCTATTCCCTGCCCTCGCGCGAACTCATCGCCGATTGCGTCGAGTCCATGCTCAAGGCGCATTGTTTCGACGGCATGGTCTGCATCCCCAACTGCGACAAGATCGTCCCGGGCATGTTGATGGCCGCAATGCGCGTCAACATCCCGACCGTGTTCGTCAGCGGCGGACCGATGGCGGCGGGCGTGGCCGAACAAAAAGCCGCGCATGACGACCTCGCGGCCTATCTCCAGCCGGCGGCGGCCAAATCGGATTTGATTTCCGTGTTCAAGGGTGTCGGCGAACTCCAGGCCGGCAAAATCACCGAGGAACAGTTGAAGAAACTGGAACAGACCGCCTGTCCGACCTGCGGTTCGTGCTCGGGCATGTTCACCGCCAACTCGATGAACTGCCTCTGCGAAGCCCTCGGCATGGCCCTGCCCGGCAACGGCACCATCCTCGCCGTCTCCAAGGAACGCGAGGCGCTTTACCAGCGCGCCGCCCAGGCGATTGTGAAACTCGTGGAACTCGATTTGAAGCCGCGCGACATCGCCACGGTGGAGGCCTTCGACAACTCCCTCATGCTCGACGTGGCCATGGGCGGCTCGACCAACACGATCCTGCACACGCTCGCCATCGCGCGCGAAGCCGGCATTCCGTACGACATCAAACGCATCGACGACATCTCGCGCCGCATTCCCTGCGTGTGCAAGGTTTCGCCGTCGTCGAATTACCACGTGCAGGATGTGCACCGCGCCGGCGGCATCCACACCATCCTCGGCGAATTGAAACGCCTGGGGGCGTTGAACCTGAAATGCCAGACCGTCACCGGCAAAACCCTCGGCGAAAACATCGATGAATGGGACGTTCGCTCGGAGAGATGCAGCACCCAGGCGAAAGTCGTGCGCGTTTCCGGCGCGTCGGCGATCGTGGTGGACCCGAACGACAAGCTGGGCCCGGCCGCCCGCACCGCCGGCGGCAATCTCGTGCCCAAGCCGATGATGTTTTTCCCCGCCGACCCGCTGGCCATCGCCCTCTGGCGCGAAGCCGCCGCGTGGAACGTCAGCGACGTCGAGGCGCAACTGGCTTTGTTTGACACGAAGGCGACGATGAAAATGCCCGGCGGGTCCGTGTTGAAAGGGCACGACCTCCTGCGGCTGAACCTCCAGCAGCAGCTCCAGGAGGCGAAGGGTCTGGTCCGCGCCGAACTCGGCGAATTCCGCAAAACGCCGGTCATGCTGATGTGGCGCTATCAAAAGGGCGGCACCCGCACACCGTTTGCGATGGTCCATGCCAAAAAGATGCGCAAAGGACTCATCAGCCGCGCCGTCTTCGACACCGACCCGAAGCACCTGGCCAAGGTCCAGCCCAGCGGCCTGATGCCGTACGATTCGGCGTTCATGTTCGACGCGAAAGATTGCATCCGCAGCCAGGACACCATTTACATGCCCGACGGCGGGCTCGCGATTCTTTACGGCCAGCTCGCGCCCGAGGGCAGCGTGGTCAAAACCGCCGGCATCAGCGCGGAGTTCAAGAAAAACTGCGGCCCGGGCTTCATCTTCGAAGGTCCGTGTGTGATTTTTGAAAGCCAGGACGACGCCTGCGCGGGCATCCTGGCCGGCAAGGTGAAGGCCGGCGACGTGGTCATTATTCGCAACGAAGGCCCGCGCGGCGGTCCGGGCATGCAGGAAATGCTTTCGCCCACGAGTTACATCGCCGGCATGGGCCTGGGCGACAAGGTTGCGCTCATCACCGATGGCCGGTTCAGCGGCGGCACGGCGGGCGCGTGCATCGGCCACGTTTCACCCGAAGCGGCGGAAGGCGGTCCGATTGGCTTGTTGAAGGCGGGCGATCGCGTCCGGATTGATTTCCCGAACCGGCGGATGGACATCATCGTTCCGGAAGCTGAATTGGCCGAGCGGAAGAAGAACTGGACGCCGGTTAAACGCGACCTGAGCGGCTGGCTGGCGCGTTACCAGAAGCTGGTGACCAACGCGAGCCAGGGCGGAATTCTGAGTGTGTAACCTTTTGGTTTTGCCGGAAAATGGCCGGGCGGAGGCGCACCCGCAAGACGCCTTGGGTCAACGCGCGTTGACCCGCTGGCGTAACTGGAAAACCTTCCGGCGTGAAGGTTAAGGGATGGCGTGCTTGATAATACCCGGCGAAAAGCAACCTCGTCCAAAGAACAGCCAAGAGCTCCCGGAAGCTGTACCGGTCGGCACTAAAACAGTGGGTGATTGCTCCGGTCGGGCTCCGCCTTCAGGCTGGTTCTTTGGGTCGCTCGCAAAGGTGAGGCCGGTCAAGCCGTTTGATTTTTCAAGAAAAACGGTTAAAGTTGCCAGACCCATGAGCGATAGGAATGGAATCAACGCCGAAAATTTGGTTTCATTTGGGGGTGCTTGAATTGTCGTGTATCGTAAAACAGATGTAGCGAATTTTTGTAGCGTTTTTTTTAGCCTTACCAATCCATGAAAAAATCCATCATGCGTATTCCAGGACCTTTATTGCTCATGCTGCTGGCGATATTCAGTGTGTCGGCCCAGGCCCAAACTGTCGTAATTACCAGCAACGCAGCGAAGGCAAACCAATGCAAGCTTGTTTCTTGGGTCATTGCCCTCCGCCAAGCGGCGCAGGCTCGCTCTAGCTGAGCCATGACCGGATCGCATAACACTGAAAAAACATCCCAAATCCATGAAACCATCTGTAGTAAAAGAGAACCCAGCAAGTCCGGCGGCTTTGACGTTGTTTCGGGCGGTCAAAAAAAATGGCCTCAAAAATAAATGGCTCAGGGCACAAGCTGCGCTCGTCATCGGGTTTGTTCTGCAGGCTGGGCTGGCTGCCGCGCAAAACCTCGTGACGAATCCCGGCTTTGAAACCGGCGATACGTCGGGCTGGTTCCCCTTTGGTACGCCAACCATCGCGGCTGAGACGAGTCAGGTTCATTCCGGCACCTACGCCTGTCTGGTGACAAGCCGCTCGGCCACCTACATGGGCATCGCCCAGTCGTTCCTGGGAGACCTTCAATCGGGCCAGACATACAACGTTTCGGCGTGGGTGATGATGGCCAGTGGCGGGAGCCAGACGATGCAGTTGACAATGCAAATGACGGTTGGAGGCACGTCAACTTATGCGCTGATTGCTTCGGGTACCGTGACTTCGAGCGGTTGGACGCAGCTTTCCGGACAATACACGTATAATCCTTCGGGTACCCTCAGCGCGCTGAATTTTTATGCGGAAGTGCCCAGCAGCTCGTCCGCCTCGTACTATATTGATGACGTCTCGTTTAGCGCAGGAGCTGTTGTCACCAATCCACCAATCAATGGCGCGTCCACGGTGGATTGGAATAATGTACATCAACGGATTGACGGTTTCGGCGCTTCGTCGGCCTGGAATTCCAGTTGGACCACGGCCGAAGCCGACCTGCTATTCTCCACCAATAATAATATCAGTTATCAATCCGGCACCTATAACGGCGCTGGTCTTTCCTTGTTGCGCAATCATATCACTTACGCCAATACGACCTCTGCGAGCGACACGCCAACCACGGTAGAAACAAACATTATGAATATGGCTCAAACCCGCGGAGCGAGGGTTTGGAGCGCGCCGTGGACGCCGGCGGCAGGCTTTAAAAGCGTCAACGACATTTATGATTCCAATACGGCCACCGCCGGCGGAATAGACGGCGGCAGCTATCTTGGCATCGGAAACAATATCACTAATGTGAATTACGCCAGCCAGTTGGCCAACTATGTCGTCAGCATGAAAAACCAAGGCATCACCAACCTCTATGCCATCTCCATTCAAAACGAACCCGACGCGAATGTGACCAGTTACGAGGCCTGCCAATGGACCAACACTGCAATTCATGATTTTGTCACCAACCTTTACAATGCACTGGTGGCTAAAGGAGTGGGTTCCACTAAAATTATACTTCCCGAAAGCCAGAATTGGACAGACCCGCATAATCTGGCGGGGCCGACATTAAGTGATAGGAATGTGGCTGCATATGTGGGAATTATCGCCGATCATGATTATGTGATGGACAATTCAGTCGGAGATCAAACAACGCCGGCTTCGATATCTGCTTCGGGACAAGCAGTCTGGGAAACGGAAGTTGCCCTGCTTTCGGGCAGCGACAGCAGCATCGCCAATGGTGTCTATTATGCGCAACGCATTTATCTGTACATGACCCAGGCGCAGGCCAACGCCTATCATTATTGGTGGCTCGTTGCCAGTGGATCAGGCAATGAGGGATTGCTGGACACCAGCGCTGCTCCCACTAAACGTCTGTTCACATTTGGCCAATACAGCCGCTTTGTGCGTCCTAATTTCTATCGCATTGATGCGACATCCTCTCAAGCGTCAGCCTTGATCAGCGCTTACAAAGATTCGGCATCGACCGCATTTGTGATCGTCGTGGTCAATACCAATGCTGCAACCAATGTCATTCAGACTTTCAACCTGGCCAATTTTACCGCGGCTTCCGTGACGCCATGGATTACTTCAGCCACACTTTCACTTGCCCCGCAAACACCGGTGAATGTCACCAATTCCTCATTTACCTACGATGTGCCGGCCATGAGTGTGGTAACGTTTGTGGGCCAAGGCAACACGCCGCCGATTCTCGGAGCCGTGCCCAACCAAACGGTCAATGCGGGGGTGATCTTGCTGGTGACGAACGCAGCCAGCGATTCGGATTTGCCGGCGCAGACATTAACGTTCAGTCCGGCGAATACATTCCCGGCCAACGCGACGCTCAATTCCGCCAGCGGAATCTTCAGTTGGCGTCCGCTCGTTAGCCAGGCCAATACGACCAATGTGATTCACGTTCAGGTCACGGATAGCGGCTCGCCGAATTTGAGCGCAACCAATGGTTTCAATGTGGTCGTCAACGCGATCACCAATCCCGTGATAGGTTCGGTAAATCTTTCCCCGGGGCAGATCAGTATGACCGTCAATGGCCCGATGGGCCCCGATTATACCTTGCGGACTTCGACCAACCTGGTGGATTGGCAGACGTCATTCATCACCAATGCGCCTCCAGTTCCTTTCACCGTGACGGAAACCAACTCCGCTGATCCAGCACGATTCTTTAGAATCCAGATCGGACCGTAACGTTTAAGTCCAAAGTATCCTGAATCCGCCTCGCAACTTCGGTGGCCACTTCAGATACGGAATTGAATCTGAATTCCCGGGACGACGCCGAGATTGAGGCCAGTATCAAGGATGTTGTCTCGATCAAGTGGACGATCTGGTTTTGCCCGTCGCTTCCAGTGCGGCCCTGGTTTTGGCCTGCAGTTCGTCCACTTCCGGCGGGAAAAAGATTGATTCCGACCCGGCGCCCGGCCAGAGTTTCGCTCCCGGCGGGAGAGATGGCCGAGTGGTTGAAGGCACACGCCTGGAAAGTGTAAAACGTCCTTTTGTCGTGATTTGACCTAACGTGACCTAATGACAAAAACCGCGTCTTTATTGACTGAAACGCATTTTTGCTTTTGTCATGCTAGTGTGTGGGATGACCTAAAAATGGCAAACAGTATCAGATGGCGGTATCAGATTTCCACTTTGCAATAAACGACCACGATATTTTTTTAACAGCGATCCAAATCCACGCTGCGC
>JBKQOA010000047.1:0-5152 GCA_052145735.1 Limisphaerales bacterium | reverse complement strand
GGACGCCGAATTGAACCCGCCGGAGACGGGTGCTACCCACATCTTTTGACAATCTCATCATCATCTTAACGTCTTTGCGTTCTCTGCGGTTAATCATATCTTCACCGTTACGCCCTTGTCACCAAGGCCCGCCCACGTCAAGCCGTTGAACGCGGGCACATCCCTGGCCATTTCGTTGAACAAACCTTCGATGGTCAGGAATCCCTCCCGCCCGGTGACATTGAAAACCAAATCATGCAGGAATTCCCATTCCGGCCGCGCCTCGCCGGGCGGCTCGACGGCTTGCATGAATTTCTGGACGCGGCCCTTTGTGTTGGTGAACGTGCCGCGCTTCTCGGCGTGCGCGCAGCCGGGCAGGACGTAATGCGCCAGCTTTGTCGTCGCGTTCGGCAAAATATCGCTCACGATAAGCGTTTCGACCTGGCCCAGCAAATCCGCGCCGAGGCCGTGCTGGGTCACGTCCTCGCCGAAAACGACGAGCGTCTTGATTTTGCCGGCGCGGATGAGTTCAGCGATCGGCATGAGTTTGATGCCGATGCTGGCCGGGCAAATGCCGATCAACCGCGCCCCGGTCTTGTTCGGGTTGCGATCGGCATTCACCAGCAACTTGTCGCCCTCGCCAAAGCGCCCGATGGCGTCGGTCAGCGCCCCGGACTGGTCGGCCAGTTTTTTAAGCAGCCAAAGCTCCTCGTTGCTCTGCCGCGCCGAGGCAATGACGGCCACCGACCCGTGCGGCGCCTTTTTCAGCCGGTTGGTGATTTCACTGAGCGCTGCCGGCCAGATTGCCTTTTGTCCACGGACGAGAACGTCCTTCAACCGGTCCTCCCGGCCGATCCACTTGTAATTCAGCCGGCCGGCATCACACATCCACGGGCCATTGACCGCGTCGTTTTCGCGCGGCGTGTAGCGGTAAATTTTCTCCTCGCGCGAACCGATGAGGATATTGCAGCCCGTGGCACAACTCGTGCAGACGCTTTTGGTCTCCTTGAGAAACCACACGCGCATCTGGAAGCGGAAATCCTTCGATGTCAGCGCGCCCACGGGACAGATGTCCACGGTGTTCAACGTGTAATTGTTGTCGAAAACCTTGCCGGGATAAGCGGTGAGCGTGTTGTAGCTGCCGCGATTGACAATGCCGAGCGCGTCATCGCCCGCGATGTCCCGGGCAAACCGGATGCAGCGCGTGCAGAGGATGCAACGCTCGTCGTCGAGCACGATGCGCGGGCCGAGGTCAACGGCCTTGGGCTTGTGAACCTTCGGCTCGACAAAGCGGCTCGCGCTCTGGCCATAGTCCACCGAATATTCCTGCAGTTTGCATTCGCCGGCCTGGTCGCAGATCGGGCAGTCGAGCGGATGATTGATGAGCAGGAATTCGAGCACGCCTTCGCGCATCTGTTTCACCCCGGGGGTGTTGGTGTAGAGTTCCATGCCGGGCGAAACCGGCGTGGCGCAGGCGATGGCCGGACGCGGCGATTTGGCAATCTTCGGCGTGCCATCGGGATTCAATATCGGCTTGCGGTCCGGACCGAGCGCGGGCGTGCCGAACTCGACGAGGCACATGCGGCAATTGCCGGCGACGGGCAGCTTTGGATGATAGCAATAATGCGGCACGTCCGTCTTCGCCAGTTCACACGCCTGGATCATGGTCGTGGGCATGAGTTTGCCCGACCAGTCGGCCATCAGGCGCGGCACCTCGATTTCGCGCCCATCCACCTTCACCTTGATTTTTTCAATCGCCGGCGGAGCGGGCTTCGTTTCGGTTGTGGCTGTCGTTGACATTGTTCAAATCACATCAAAGGCTGTAAAATACTGTGTAGCGCCCGCGTCTCGCAGGCCGGTTTCGGCGTCCCGCCGAAACCATGGGCTCACAGGCCTCGGCCAACCGGATTGATTCAGGCGAGACGCCTGATTCAACCCGCGGTACGCGGGTGCTACCAACATAAAATGGATCGTCGTCTCTTCCATTAGTGCACACTCGCTTTCGACTTCGCCTCGTCGTTTGATGCGGCGGCACCTTTCGAGCGGCGTTCTTCTTCGGCCTTGCCCTTGGCGACAAACTCGTCCTTGAACTTCGCGACAAAGCTTTGCACCGGCCAGGAGCAGGCCTCGCCGAAGGCGCAAATGGTGCGGCCGCCGGGAATATTGTCGGCAATTTTGACCAGATAATCCGCGTCGCCGGCGCGGCCTTCGCCGTGGGTGAGGCGGTGCAGCGCCTTGCTCATCCAGAGCGAGCCTTCGCGGCAGGGCGTGCACTGGCCGCAGCTTTCGTGAGCGTAAAATTCGGAGAGATTCGCCAGCGCCTCGACGATGTCGGTCGAGTCATCCATCACGATGATGGCGCTGGAACCGCTCATCGAGCCGGCCTGGATCAGCGAATCGAAATCGTAGGGCAAGTCGAGCATGTCCACTTCCACCAGCGTCTCCTTGCCGTCCGGGCCTTTGCGCTTGAGTTTGAATTTCTCGCCGGCTTTGAAAACTTTCGCGGACGAGCCGCCGGGAATGACGGCCTTCAAGGAACGTCCGGGGCGCAGCCCCCCGCCGAAAGCCGGGTCATGGATGAGTTCGCCGATGGTCGCCTTGCCGGTTTCGATTTCGTAATAACCAGGGTTTTTCACGTGGCCGCTGAGACTGACGATGCGGGTGCCGGTATTGTTGGGCGTGCCGAGTTTGGCAAATTCCGCGCCGCCCATGGCAATAATGTGCTTCACGTTGCAGAGCGTCTCGACGTTGTTGACGATGGTCGGGCACATCCAGAGGCCGAGCACCGCCGGAAAATACGGCGGCTTGATGCGCGGATACGGCCGTTTGCCTTCGATGGATTCAATGAGGCCGGTTTCCTCGCCGCAAATATAGGCTCCCGCGCCGCGATGCACGTGCATTTCCAGGTCGTAACCGGTGCCCAAGATATTTTTGCCTAGGAAATTCTTCGCGCGGGCTTCGGCCAGCGCCCGGTTCAGCAGTCTCGCGCCATCGGGCATTTCACCGCGGATGTAAATGTAGGCCAGCTTCACGTCGTTCGCGAAGCACGAGACGATCATGCCCTCGATGAGCTGATGCGGATCCTTGTAAATAATCTGACGGTCCTTGAACGTGCCCGGTTCGGATTCGTCGGCGTTACAGATGAGGTAAATCGGCTTGCCGCTTTTGCGGTCCACAAAGCTCCATTTCAGTCCGCACGAAAAGCCCGCGCCGCCGCGGCCGCGCAGGCCGGAGGCCATGACCTCCTGGCGGATTTGTTCCTGCGCGCTCTGTGTTTTGCCGTCGGGCAACGTCCGGGATTGCAGGGCCAGCGCTTTTTTGAGCACCGCGTACCCGCCATGCCGCAAATAGCATTCGAGGTCCGGGGTGTAACCCGGCACGTCGGCATATTTGAGGATGAGGCGGTGCTCGCTAGGCATGGCAGCGTGATGGGTGGCACGTAACGCGCGAAAAAGCGCCGGAGGCGCGGCTGACAATAGCCCGCGGTTTCAACCGTGGGTTGAGCAATCCGCAATGAATTAAGCCCCGGAGGGGCGACAGAGGATTTCCTTTCGTCCCTTCGGGACTTGATACACAACCAATCGACAACCCACGGTTGAAACCTTGGGCTACCGTCTTTTGTCCCTCCGGGACTGCGGTCTGCCGGCTTGACTGGCCGGCGAAACCCGTTAGCCTGCTCGACGCTCCGGCTTGCCCGATGGTGTAACGGTAGCACAGCAGACTCTGGATCTGTTTGTCATGGTTCAAATCCATGTCGGGCAGCCAACGACCCAAGGCTGAAGGCTGAAAGCTGAAGGCTGAAGTGAACGGCTTCATTTGCACCTCCCCACAATTTCATCGGCCTGGGTATGGCTGACGGCTTCGTGGAACTCGTCGTTAACCATCATCACCGGGGCGGTGCCGCAACTGGCGAGGCATTCGACGAATTCGACCGTGAATTTCCCGTCCTTCGTCGTTTGCGGACCGTGCGCATGCGCATCCAGGCCCAGCTTTTCGCAAAAATGCCGGTGCAATTCATAAGCGCCGCCCAGCGCGCAGCTCAACGTGCGGCAGACCTTGATTTGGTACTTGCCCATCGGCTGCTGGCGAAGCATTGGATAAAATGTCACGAGCTCGTAAACGTTGATGGGCTGCAACTCGAGCTTCCGGGCCGTCCATTCGACAGCTTCCTGCGAAATCCAGCCGAAATGCTCCTGGATCGCGTGCAGCACCATGAGGGAAGCCGCGCGCTTCACCGGGTAATGCGTGACCAGTTCGTTCACCTGTGCTTCCAGCGCGGCGGACACGGCGAATCCACCCTGATGCTGGAGCGGATTGGGAATGGGCTCGGTGCGGGTGGCGTTCATCGGTCGCACTCTCCCATCACGAAATCGAGCGAGCCGAGGATGGTCACCGTGTCGCTCATCATGTGGCCGGGCATCAGGTGCGACAGGATGCTCAGGTTCACAAAGCTGGGCGAGCGGATCTTCAACCGGTACGGCGTGCCGCCACCGCGGCTGTGAAGGTAAAAACCCAGTTCGCCCTTGGGATTTTCGTGGCCAAAATAAATTTCGCCGGGCGGCACGTTCATGCCCTGCGTCACCAGCAGGAACTGATGGATCAATTCCTCCATGCCGGACAGAACCCGGTTTTTTGGCGGCAGAACAATTTTGCCGTCGTTTACGTTGACCGGCTCTTTCGACAGGTTGTCGAAGCCGCCGGGGATTTTGTCCAGGCATTGGTGGATGAGGCTCACGCTCTGGCGCATTTCCTCCATGCGCACGAGGTAGCGGTCGTAGCAATCACCGACCGAACCGACCGGCACGTCAAATTGCAAATCCCGGTAGCAGAGATACGGCTGGGTCTTGCGGAGATCGCACTCCACACCGCTGCCGCGGAGATTGGGCCCGCTCAAGCCGTAGTCAATCGCATCGGCCTTCGAAATGACTCCGACGTCCCGGGTGCGATCCACCCAGATTTTGTTGCGCGTAAGCAGGGTTTCGACTTCCGCGATGTTGACGACGACTTCGTTAACGAACCTGCGGACGGCGTCGCACCAGCCGGGCGGGGTGTCGCGCGAAACACCGCCGATGCGCGTGTATATACGCAGCCGACGATGTTCTGCATCTGGAGGCGATCGCCACCGAGCTCAGCGCGCGTCTGCGCACGCTCGGTCGCGAGCGCTGGGTGCGTG
>JBKQOA010000046.1:0-25914 GCA_052145735.1 Limisphaerales bacterium | reverse complement strand
GATGCGGGCGACCTCGTCCACATAGACCGGACGCCAAGCGATTCCCAACTAGGCCACGTTCGCAAGAAGAACGCGCGGCGCAAGAGGGACAAGGCCTATTTTGACGCTCCAGACCCGCGCAAAAGCGACTATGGCACAGGCTTGAATTTGAAGCGGTAACGTCCTTATCACACGGCATTATGATGGCCCCCGCGCAACCAGCCGATCCGCAGCCCATGCGGCAAGTCCAAATGCTGGATAATTCTCCTCATCGCCAAGCCGAGCGGCATTTGTATATGCACTAACAGCCTGATCATACAAATGCATCTCCCCTTTTGCCCCCCCAAGCACCCTCCAGCCGTGCCAATCATTCGAATATACGTTTATATATTCTTGGGCCAGCCGCGCAGCTTCTGGATATTTTCCCAATATTGCAAAACTGCGGCTGATAGGGAGTTTCATCTTCACGGATACTTCATTGGAGTGCAGCAGGAAGTAATCAACTACCTTATCACATTTATCCGGCACACCTGTCGCCTCATCCAATCCAATTGTCCCTTTTTCAAATGAATCTAACTTGTGCTTTATTTCAAGGACATCTTTCGCAGTAATCGCATTTGTTTCAGATCCGTCTGCGTATGAGTTCTGCATGCACCAGAAAACGGAAAATAAGAGTATAAGAATTTGTTTCATGTTACCTGGGATTTCCCATATGGTTTCATGCCCACGAACAGCGTGGGCCTTTTTCTTGATTTTCCTCCTGCGCCATCGGTTTGCAAGAACTTTTTTCCAGTCAGTTCCGGTTTTTCTTCAGCGTAGGAGGTGTTTCTACGCCATTGTTGGCTCCAATGCTCATTTTCTCCCGGAGGTGAAGACACCTCCTCCGTGGTTGCCGTGGTTTTGATACGGTCAGCTTTCATCCTGACATCGCGGTTGCCGCTCGTAGCCGCCCAATCCGTTCCAAAATCGTCTGAAACAACTCTCGCGGCATCGCCACTTCCGCCATCTGGAAGACAATCTTCCGGGAATGGCGCACGACCTTCGCACCGATTTTGATCAGTTTTTCCCGCAGCGTCGTCAATGTCCAGTGACGCACCGATTGTGGCAGCACCGCCTGCCGCAAAAAGTTACCCAAATTGTAGGCCAGCACGAACAGGTGGAGCCGCACTTGATTATGGAACAATGGAGCGAGATTCGCAGACGAGTATTGGTGGAGGGGGTCAGTCGGCGGCAGATTATCCGGGAGACGGGCATGCATTGGGAGACGCTGCAAAAGATTCTGGCCCACAGCGAACCTCCCGGCTACCGGCAACGGCGACCGCGACGGCGGAACAAGCTCGGGGCCTATTTGCCGAAGATCGAACTGATTCTACAAGAGGATTCGGCTTTACCCCGCAAACAGCGGCACACCGCCAAACGGATCTGGGAGCGGTTGCAGACTGAGGGATTTACCGGCGGCTACACCATCGTGAAGGATGCGGTACGGGAACTGGCGCAGCGGCGGCAGGAGGTGTTTGTTCCCCTGATCCACCGGCCCGGCGAGGCTCAGGTGGATTTCGGGGAGGCGCTGGTGAAGATGAATGGCCGGTTGCGCAAGGTGGCGTTCATGGTGATGGCGCTGCCCTACAGCGATGCCGACTTCGTGATGGCCTTTGAGCGCGAATGCACGGAGACGTTCTGGGAAGGCCACGTGCAGGGGTTTGCGTTTTTCGGGGGTGTGCCTTGGCGCATCACCTACGACAACACCAAAATCGCGGTGGCGCAGATCATCGGCGGGACCCGGGAACGGCGATTGACCCGGGGCTTTTGTCAGCTCAAGAGTCATTACCTGTTCAACCATCACTTCTGCCGGGTGGCGCGGGGCAATGAGAAGGGCGTGGTGGAAGGCCGGGTGAAGTATACGCGGCTGAACAGTTTTGTGCCCGTGCCGCAGATGCGGGATTTTGCGGAGTTGAATGCCCACTTGCGGGAGCGCTGCGTGGAAGATCGGCAGCGCCGGTTGCGCGGCCAGTCCGGAACCAAGGAACAGTTGCTGGCAGAAGATCAAAACGCCTTTCTCCCACTGCCCGCCACGCCCTTTGCGGCGTGTCGGCAGGTGTCCACGACGGTCAACAGCCTGTCGCTGGTGCGGTTTGATGGCAACGACTATTCGGTGCCGGTGCAGTGGGCGCATCAACCCGTGGTGGTCAAAGGCTACTGGCAGGAAGTCGTGCTCTATACCCAAGGGCGGGAAGTGGCCCGGCATCGACGGATTTGGGAGGACGAACAAGTCTGCTTTGAACCGCTGCACTATCTGGCGTTGCTGGAGACCAAGCCGGGGGCGTTGGATCATGCCCGGCCCCTGGCCGGTTGGATTTTGCCGGATTGCTTTGGGGTGCTGCGCCGACGTTTGGAAAACGAGCGGGTCGGCGACGGCACGCGGGAGTACATCCGGGTGTTGCGGTTATTGGAAAAGCATTCTTTGCCCAAACTGCGGCGGGCGGTGGAACAGGCGCTGGCCGTGGGGGCGATGACCCGCGATGCGGTGGCCCAGTTCCTCTTTCCCCGGGAAGACTGGCGCTGCACGGTGTTTTCGCTGGCAGGACATCCGCACTTGCGCCACGTGCGCGTGGCCGCTCCCGAGCTTGGGCAATACCGGCAACTGCTGGGAGGTGTGCGATGAGCAAAGATCCCTCGGTCTTGTTGCTGGAACATCATCTCAAGGCGCTGAAGCTGCCGACTCTGCTGCGCGACTACGCCAGTGTGGCGGCGGTGTGCGCCCAGGAACGGTGTGACTATCCCCAATACCTGTTGCGGCTGACGGAACGGGAGTTGATCGATCGGGAGCGCCGGGCGACTGAGCGCCGGATCAAGGAGGCCCAGTTCCCGGTCCTCAAGACCATCGACAGTTTTGACTTCGGGGCGCAGTCCTCGATCAACGAGCCGCTGGTGCGGGAGTTGTTGCGCTGCGAATACATCCCGAAAAAGGAAAACATCCTGTTGGTCGGCAATCCCGGCACCGGCAAGACGCACCTGGCCACCGCCCTGGGCTTTGCCGCGTGCAGCCAAGGCAAACGGGTGCGGTTTATGACCACCACCGCCCTGGTGACCCAGTTGCTGGAGCAGCGGGAGAACCGCACCTTGCAACGTCTCTACAAACAACTCCAACGGCAGGACGTGCTGATCCTCGATGAACTGGGCTATCTGGCCGGCACCGACAACGGCATTGCCACACGCACCTGGCAGAACGCCATTGATGCCCTCGCCAGCACCAAGCAGGGTGCCAATCAGCAACGGTGGCAAACGGCAGCCAAGGACAAGGCATTCGTCCCCTTGATGCCCAAGATCATCATTGAGACGCCCGGCGAACTGCTTTTGAAGGTGCTGCAAACGGGCACAGTGTCCACTAATGTTTTCCTCCGGCGCTTGCACAACTTCTGCGTGGACATGAACTGGCTGCCGTGGCCACTCATCCCCAAACGCCAATGGCCTGCTGTCCGGTTCAAAGACAAACGCGCCATCACGCTTGAGGAACACCAAAAGATCATCGCCGCCGAGGTGAACCCCGAACGAAAAGCCCTTTACCAGTTGTGCTGGCACTTGGGCGGGAGCCAGGGCGACATTGCCAACTTGAAAGGCGAGGACGTGGACTGGACCAACGGCACCGTGAGTTTCTTCCGCAAAAAGACCGGCGTGCCAGTGCTGGTCCACTTGGGCACGGAGGCACTGAACCTTTTCAAAGACTTGCCCGCCGAAGGGGTATTGTTTCCGTATCTGTCAAGAGTACGAGCAAACGACCGGGCCACAGAATTTAGGTCACGTTGCCGGCAACTTGGCATCAGCGGCGTGACGCTCCACAGCTACCGTTACGCCTGGGCGGAACGGGCCAAGACGGTGGGCTACAAGGGGCGTGTTTAACAAACTTCATGCCGGACTGCTTGGGAAAATGCACGGCTTCCATGCCCGCGATGCCCCATTTTGGGACAAAGCCGGGTTTGTGAGACCAGACGTTATTCAAACTAATAACAACTGGTGTTATCAATATAAAAACAACTTGAAGGCACTCAAACTGCTTTTCAACGGTCCAAGGGTTGACCCATGAATAATATAACTCATCACGACGCTGATGTGCCATTGACCGAAACCGCCCCTTCGTCACAGAGCGGGCATTCGACGGGCGGTTTGGAAGGGTCAAAAGGCGTTGAGGTCAACACACAACTGGCGCAGGAAGTCGCGAAGCAGGCAAAGGATATCGCAAAGCAGGCGCAGGAAATCGCGGAGTTGTCGCAAGAGCGGGATTTGCTGCGCATGGTGGTCGATAATTTGCCGGACAAGGTTTACGCCAAGGACAAACAGGGGCGATTTGTTCTAAACAACGTGGCGCATGCAAAAGGCCTGGGCGTAAATTCGCCCGAGGAAATGAAGGGCAAGAGCGATTTTGATTTCTTCCCGCCGGAATTGGCCGCGCAGTTTTACACCGATGAGCAGCAAACCATGGAAACGGGCAAGCCCGTGATTAATCAGGAACAATATAAGAACAATCCCCGCGATCCCAGCAGCCCAAAACGCTGGACGGTCAGCAGCAAAGTCATATGGCGTGACAGCCAAGGCAAGGTTATGGGAACGGTTGGGGTTACGCGCGACATCCACGAGATGAAACTGGCGCAAGAGGCCCTTCGTAAAAGCGAGGAAAAGTTGCGTCATTTTGCCGACCAGCTTGAACGTAGCAATCACGAATTGCAGGATTTCGCCTATGTGGCCTCGCACGATTTGCAGGAGCCCCTCCGTAAAATCACCGTCTTCGGCGAACGCCTCAAGGAAAGGAACAACGGGAAATTTGACCAGGAATCGTTGGATTATATCAACCGGATGCAAAAGGCTACCGGGCGGATGCAGACCCTGATCAACGACCTGCTGTCGTTCTCCCGCGTCACCACCAAGGCCCAGCCGTTCGCGCAGGTCAACCTGGCGGAAGTGGCCAAGGGTGTGGTGGATGATTTGGAGGGCCGCATCGAACTGGTCAAGGGTCGCGTGGAAGTGGGAGCCCTTCCGGTCATTGAGGCGGAACCGCTGCTAATGCGCCAATTGCTGCAAAATCTGATCGGCAACGCGCTCAAGTTCCGGCGTCCCGAAGCGCCACCCGTGGTGAAAGTCGAGGCGCAAATCATCCCCGACCCCGTCACCCCCGAGAAGAAACTCTGTCGGTTAACGGTGAGCGATAACTGCATCGGCTTTGACGAGAAATATCTGGATCGAATATTCAACGTCTTCCAGCGGTTGCACACCCGGAATGAATACGAAGGGACGGGGATGGGGTTGGCTATAGTGAAAAAGATTGCGTTGCATCACGGTGGGGAAATCACCGCGAAGAGCAAACTGGGGGAGGGCTCCACTTTTATTTTGACCTTACCCGTGGTTCATCCCCAGAAAACACAAACCAAGAAACCAAACAATCATGAATCTGAAGGGAAAACGATTACAATTGAAGGCAAGTGACAGCAAAAATGATTTATCGCGCTGCTGTGCGACAGTTCGTGAAAACACCCAACCACCCATACATCGTAGAGATGCCAAACAAGAGGCCGCCTAAATAAGCAAAGCGGGGGTTGGAGTATCGAATTTTGATTCTGGTGCGCGCGGCCAATGGCGAGTTTCCAGCAGGCAGGCACCATCTTGCACTTTGTTTATTGGTATTCCCGTCACCACATTATTCCGCAGGCCAGGCTGGCCGGGGGGTCAGTTTCACGGACGTTCGGCTCATGGGTGGAGCAAGCCTTTTCGCGAGGCTTGAAATTCGACGACCTCTTCTTTGGTGGTGAGCGTCCGCGAAGGGATTAGGATTTTCTCCCCGGCCAGCTGAGTCTTGTCGCCACGAAGATATTTATCCATGCGGACGATGGCTTGCGAGCCAATCTGCAAGGGCTTTTGAATAATCGTCCCATAAATGTCGCCGGCGGCAATTCCGGCCAGCGTGTCGCTGTCTTCGTCAAAGCAAACGATCTTCACCCGCCCGGCCTTGCCCGCAGCGCGCACGGCGGTGAGAATGGCCGGTCCGTGGTAGCCGTAAATACCGACCATGCCCGCCAGGTCGGGATACTTCGCCAAGGCATCCTCCGCGTTTTTCTGGGCGATGGTGCTTTTGTGATCATCCGTCAGCGTGTCCACAATCTGAATGTTCGACCCGGCCAATCCATTTTGGATGCCCTGAATACGATCTTTCGTGTTTTGCGCGTTCGGATAGCCGGCGAATAAAATGATTTTGCCGCCCTGGGGCAACGCGGCTTTGAGCAATTCCGCCGCCTGCTTTCCGGCGACGACATTGTCCGTGCCGATGTAACAGGTGCGCTTGCTTTTTTCCGCATCGCTGTCCGCGCAGACCAACAGCGTTTTGGTGGCGATGTTGTTCAGGAAATCCGTCTGGTTTTCGGCGTCAATCGGACTGATGGCGATGCCGTCCACGCCGCGCGCGACGAGGTCACTCAATATTTCCTGCTGCGCCTTGGCCGTGTGTTCGGCGGGAAAGCGGAAATCCAAATCCACGTCACTGAGCTGTCGCGCGGCGCCGTCGCAACCCTGCTGCACGATGGCCCAGTATTCGTCCGCCGTGTTGGCGACAAAAGCCAGCCGTAATTTTTTTGGCGCTGGGCCATTGTCTGTCCTGCTGCTTTTGTTGTCGCAACCTTGGAACAATGCCACGATACACAAGGCCAGGATGAAGCATCGCAATTTTTTCATAATTGAATTGGGAGAATTGGTTGTTATAAGTTCGTTCCAACTGACTTTTAGAAACTATTCCTGATATCGAATCGTGTCAAGTTCGCTGGGGGCATGGCACAGGGCAGACGTATCTAAATGAAACGGCGTCTGGCGGCGGGGCCGCGCTCTTTCCCTGCCTGCGCACCGTGCGCGCTGGCGACCGGGCAACGGAATTTCGTCAACGCTGCGATGGGATGGGGATTGGGGGTGTGTCGCTGCACTCGTATCGGTTATGCGTGGGCGGAACGGGCTTCGAAATGCGGCTGCCAGGAACGGTTTGCGCAGCTGGCGTTGGGACACAATTCCAAGGCGGTTCATCATGCGTATTCGACACACGCTGAGGCCACCGTCCCGTCGCGGGATGATTGGGAAAAGGACTGGGGCAAAAATTCACGACATATCCCTTGCCAGAAGCCGCTGCCATTGAAGAGCGCCCCGTTTCCGAAAAGACCAGGTGCGGAGTTGATGGTGCAATCAAATCACCTGAACGCGTCACCGGTGGCATCCTCCGGTGCCGCGGGTTCATCCAGCGACGACAGAATATTGAACATTGGATTCAGTACGACAGGTGTTAAAGCCGTGGCAACGCCCTCAATTTAACCGGTTTGTCCGGAAATGAGAAACCGGCGTTCGTGCCCATATTGACCAAAAGCCCGGGACAGGTCAGGCGCACATGTCTCCCCAAAGAGTTTGACATCTGTATCAGTTTTTTTTATCCTTTCCAACCGGAAAGGCCCAATTTTTCATGAAAAATCCCTGTGTTTCCCTTGGGTTCATTTCGCTGGCCCGCCGCGCCCTGATGGCTGGTGTTATCAACCTGATCCTGGCCCACCTCCCGGCATTGGCGACAACCTTTACCAACGACACGGCAATCAATGCCAACAACATGAATTATGAAGGGGCGGACATCATCGTCACCAACTGCACGGTAACGGTGGACGGCCCGCACGCGTTTTCCAGCCTGCTCGTGACTGCGGGAGGCGTGCTGACCCATTCGTTTTCACCCGTCGGCGTCATTTCAAATCTTCTCTCCGTGGCAAATGAATCCCAGGTCTTGAACAGCACCAACCCGGTGACTTTGCTCAATTCCAATATCATAACCGCATCGGTCCTGGTGACAGATTCCGGAAGCACAATCATTTATACCAACGGGGTGGATTATCTGCTGACCAGCCCGGATGGCATTCTGACCCAGTTACAACGGACGACCAATTCCACCATCCCTGACGGCGCCAATGTCCTGGTGAGTTATACCGCGCTGCTGGGCGTGCTGCCCGCCGGGTTTAATCTGTCGGTAACGGGTAACGTGGCGGTGGCGTCAGGAGGCGCCATCAATGCGAATGGAAAAGGTTACGGGGGCGGTGCCGGCCCCGGCGCAGGATGCGGTGCCGGAAGTCCGGCTGACGGCAGCGGAGCCGGTTACGGCGGCAATGGCGGGATGAGTTCGAGCAATGCGGTGGGCGGGGCCGTTTATGGCTCCTTCGCCCAGCCCACAAATTCGGGCAGCGGGGGTGGCGCCAGCTACGCCGGCATTGGGGGCGCCGGGGGCGGGACGATTCAAATCACCGCGGGTGGAATTTTCACCATCAATGGCACCATCTCGGCCGACGGCGCCAACGGCACCAACAGCCGCTCCGGCGGCGGAGCCGGCGGCAGCATCTGGATCACGGCACACCTGGTATCCGGTTCCGGCGCCATCAGCGCGCAAGGCGGCACGGGTGAACCGACCCACGGCGGCGGCGGCGGCGGCGGTCGCATTGCCATCCAGTCGGATGTAAACAGCTTTACGGGATCGCTGGCCGCCCAGGGTGGCGCCGGGGCCAAGACCGGCGGAGCGGGAACGACTTACACCCAGGTGACCGGACAGAACGGGCTGCTCGTGTTTGACAACGCCGGCCAAACGGGGACGAATTCCTTGGTTGCCATCTCCAGCAGCAGCGTGGATGTGCTGGTTCGCGGGAATGCGGTTGTGGTACCAAGCGGGGCGTGGACTATTGGCAATCTGACGATTGCTTCCAACGGCATGCTCCTGGCCTCCTCCGCCTTATCACCTGTCAATTTGAACGCCAGCGGCAACGTCACGATCCAGGCTGGCGGTAGCTTGCTGGCGGATAGCGCGGGTTATGCCGCCGGTATGGGCAGCGGCTATGGTCATTATGATTATGTCACTGGATATCCGGGCGGCGGTGGCGGGCATGGGGGCAGCGGTGCAAACGGGACTTCGACCATTGCGAGCGGTGGCATGGCCTATGGCTCTCAAACATCACCAACCACGTTCGGCAGCGGTGGCGGAACATATCCGGTTTATTCCGTGGGCGGAGCCGGCGGCGGCGCGGTCCAAATCAGTGTCAGCGGTATTTTGCAGGTGGACGGATGCATCTCGGCCAACGGCGGCAGCGGTTCCGGCACGGGCGGCGGCGGGGGCTCCGGCGGCAGCATCTGGTTGACGTCTGGAATTCTGATCGGTTCCGGCTCCATCACGGCCAACGGCGGGAGTAGCGCCGGCTCGATTGGCGGCGGCGGCGGCGGCGGACGCATTGCCATTTATCCCGCAGCGAACCTGTTTGGCGGGGTGATGTCCGCCTATGGCGGCAGCGGGGCCAGTTCGGGCGGAGCGGGAACGGTCTTCCTCCAGCCCACCGGCCAGAATGGCCAGCTCATTCTGGACGATGGCGGAAACGCCGGAACCAACACCCCGGTGCAATCCGCGAGCACCGCGGACTTGATCGTGCGCAATGGAGCCAGCGCTTCAGCCTCCAGTTCGGCAAGCTTTGCCAACTTGCTCATGAGTTCCAACGCCTGGCTGACGGCCTACAGTTATTCCTCCAGCGCCCCTGCCTATCCTGTGAACTTCTCATTTTCGGGCAACGCCACCATTCCCGGTGGCTGTGGCATTTTCACCGATGTTATGGGCTACCCGGGCGGTCAGGGGTCCGGCGCCGGCCGCAATTACAGCAGCCTGTCCACTTATCCGTGCAGCGGGGCGGGTCATGGCGGTTATGGCGCCAACAGCACCGGAAATTACGCCATTGGTGGAAACACTTATGACCTCATAACGTCGCCCACCGGCTATGGCAGCGGCGGCGGAAATTATTCCCCTTATTCCTTCGGCGGCTCCGGCGGCGGCGCGGTCCGGCTCACAGTGACCGGCACGTTGCAAATGGACGGAACCATCTCCGCCAACGGCGGCAATGGTTCGGGAACCGGCGGCGGCGGCGGTTCCGGCGGGAGCGTCTGGCTGACTGTCGGCACCCTGTCCGGCGCCGGCGCCATCACCGCGAACGGCGGCAGCGGAGTGGATTCCGTTGGCGGCGGCGGCGGCGGCGGGATTATTTATGTTTCCTGCAACAACAATTTTTTTGCCGGCAATGCCTCGGCGTTTGGCGGCGGCGGCGCCAATTGGGGCGGGGCGGGAACCGTGCTCATCCAGCCCTACGGACAAAACGGCCAGCTTGTTCTGGACAACGGCGGACATCCTGGAATCAGCGCGCTGCAACAACCCGCGAGCACCGCCGATTTGACCCTGCGCAACGGTGCCATCGGGCTGATATCCGGCCCGGTGACCTTCGGCAATCTGCTCGTGAGTTCAAACGCCTGGCTGTTGATCACCAATTCCGGTTACGCGACCACCTTGTCGAGTGCGACCATTCAAGCCGGCGGTGGGATTATCGCCGATGCCTTCGGTTACCCGTCAGGCCAGGGACCCGGCGCGGGACAAACCTATTACTACAATTCCACCTACGTGGGCGGCGGGGCGGGTCACGGAGGCTACGGCGCAACCAGCTACGGCAATTACGCTGGCGGCGGAACCACTTATGATTCCATTACCTCACCGACCGGCTACGGCAGCGGCGGCGGCGCTTATTCATCTTCCTATCCTGGCATCGGCGGCGCGGGTGGCGGGGCGATTCGACTCAGCCTGAAAGGCACGTTGCAGGTGGCGGGGGTGATTTCCGCCAATGGCGGCAATGGTTCAGTTTCCGGCGGCGGCGGTTCGGGCGGGAGCATCTTGCTGACCGTGGGCACCCTGTCCGGTAACGGCTCCATCACGGCCAATGGCGGCAGCGGAGCGGATTCCCTCGGCGGGGGCGGCGGCGGCGGACGGATTTATGTTTCCTGCAGTAACAATTCATTCACGGGGACCCTGGTGGCGTATGGCGGCGGCGGCGCCAATTGGGGCGGGGCGGGAACCGTGCTCATCCAGACCACCGGACTGAATTACCAGCAGGTTTTGGACAACGGCGGACACGCGGGAGCCGGCACGCTATTACAATCCGTGAGCCCCATGGATTTGACTTTGCGCAACGGTGCCATCGGGCTGCTGCCCGGTTCGTTGAGCTTTGCCAGCCTGCTCGTAAACTCCAACGGCTGGCTGGTGATCAGCAACAGTTCTTATTCCTACACGCTGACGGTTTCGAGTGCAACCATTCAAGCGGGAGGCGGCATCCTGGCCGACGCCGCTGGTTACGCGGCGGGCCAGGGATCCGGCGCGGGACGATATTATAACAACAATTCCATCTACCTGTGCAGCGGGGCGGGGCACGGAGGTTGCGGCGCCAACAGCAGCGGGAATTTTGCCCCGGGAGGAATCGCCTATGATTCCACGACTTCACCTCTCAACCCTGGCAGTGGCGGCGGTTCTTATTCCCCGTATTCCATAGGTGGGGCGGGCGGTGGCGCGATTCGACTTAATGTGAGCGGAATTTTGCAGGCAGACGGACGCATCTCGGCCAATGGCGGCAATGGTTCCGGTTCGGGTGGTGGCGGCGGGTCCGGGGGCAGCATCTGGCTGACCGTCGGCACTCTGTCCGGCGCCGGCTCCATCACGGCCAATGGTGGCAGCGGGGCGGATTCCATCGGGGGCGGCGGGGGCGGTGGACGCATTGCCATTACCTGCAACAACAATTCGTTTACGGGACCGGTTTCCGCTTACGGCGGAGGCGGGGCCGGTTGGGGCGGGGCTGGAACCGTGTATCTCCTGGCAAACTCGCAGGGTTATGGCCAGTTGACCCTGGACAACGGCGGTAACACCGGAACCAACACCACATTCAGCGCCAGTTCCATCGACTTGTCAGTGACAGGCGGGGCCGTCGGGCAGGGACCCTCCGGCGGTTGGATTGTGCGTAACCTGCAAATCCGCACCAACAGCGTGTTGACCACCGTCTTCTCCTCCTCACTTCAAACGGTCAACGTGACCGGCAACGCCACCGTGGATGCTGGCGGGGCCATTTCCGTTGACGGCACCGGGAATGGAGCCGCATCCGGTCCCGGCGCGGGCGCCACCGCTTTCGGCAGCATCGTAGGTGGAGGCGGTCACGGCGGCTTTGGAGCGGCCAATCCTTCCGGATATGGCGGCGCTTACGACTCGATCCAGTCACCGGCCATCGCAGGCAGCGGTGGCGGCAACAGCAATTCGGGGGGCGGCGCCGGCGGGGGAGCGCTCCGGCTCGCCGTCACGGGCACATTGGCCGTCAATGGCAGAGTTTCGGCAAATGGCAATAATGGAATTGTTAACAGCGGCGGCGGGTCGGGCGGCAGCCTTTGGATTACCGCCGGCACCCTTGCCGGTTCAGGAGCCATTTCCGCAAACGGCGGCTCCGGCAACGGGCTGGGAGGTGGCGGTGGTGGTGGACGCATTTCCCTGGGATACTCAACCAGTGTCTTTACCGGACCAGTCTCGGCCGGTGGTGGCGGCGGTTATTTGGGCGGTGGCGCCGGAACGATCTACACCAAGGCCAGCAGCCAGTCCGTCGGTCAGTTGCTCGTGAACAATGGCGGCCTGTCGGGAACGAATACGCCGTTGTCCAGCGTTTATGGCGCGCCGGCTTCACCTTTTAATCTTACGGTCGGTGGCGGCGCAATCGTCTGCCCGCAACCGTCATTCCCGGTGCTGAGCAACCTGACCATCACCGCCGGCAGCCTGCTGACCAGTTTGGCCGGCCAGTCGAATCTGGATCTGGTGGTCCTGGCCAACGTGGACGTCGCGGCTGGCGGGGCCATTGCCGTGGATGCAAATGGCTTTGCCCAGGCCAGCGGCCCGGGCGCCGGACAATCCGCCGGCGGGTCTGGAAGCGGTGCGGGCTACGGCGGTCTGGGCGGGGCGGCCGCCACCGCCGCACCCGGCGGCACCAACTACGGCTCGGCCCAGCAACCCGTGGACTTGGGCAGCGGCGGCGGATTTGGATCCGGACCGCTTTACGGCGGATCGGAAGGCGGCGGCGCAATCCGTTTGAATGTGGGCGGCGTGCTCACGGTGGACGGCCAGCTCAGCGCCAATGGGGATTGGGGTCTTCAGGATAATTCCGGCGGCGGTTCCGGCGGCAGCATCTGGGTGACCGCAGGTACACTGGCCGGGAACGGTCAAATCACCGCGGATGGTGGTGAAGGCGAATTGTATGGTGGTGGCGGCGGCGCCGGTGGACGCATTGCCCTATATTCGCGAGCAAATGCCTTCGCCGGGCTGGTTTCCGTCATCGGTGGCGCGGGCGATTTCCAGGGCGCCAACGGCTCGATTTTCTATTCCACGAATCTCCCCTTGCAGGTTCTCTCGCACACCCCCGTTGGCATCGTCAGCAACGGCGTAAGTTTTGTGGAACTGTTCTTCAACGGGGCGCCGAATCCGGCTTCATTCTCCGGAACCGACGTGTCGCTCATGACTCCCAATGGGTCGCTGGATCCGGGCACGTTCAGCATTTCCATGCTGAGTTCCTCCAGCTACCAAGTCACTTTCCCGCTGCAGACGGCCGTGGGTAATTACACATTCACGGTCGGAACCAACATCAATGACCTGTACGGCCAGCCGATGTCACAGGTTTACACGGGCGCGTTCACCATTTCGCTCCCGGTCATTCAGGGCACCGTCACCGACACCAACGGACAACCGGTGTCCGGCGTTCTGATCCAGCCGGACGGCGGATTGTCCGCCACCACCACCGACACCCACGGCGACTACGCGCTGGGAATCGTCTCCGGCTGGAGCGGCACGGTCGTGCCGTCGGCCGGCAACCTCGTGTTTGCGCCCGGCTCGCGGGGTTATACCAACGTGACCGCGTCCGTCTCGAACCAGAACTATGTGGCGGCCATCACCATCGCACCCACCGTGTCCGCCGGGCTGCAAGCCACCAACCTGATGATGAACTGGTTTGGCATCTCCGGAGTGACCTACCAGCTTTATTCCTCCACCAACCTGGTGGACTGGCTGCCTTATGGCAATGCGTTCCCGGGCACCAACGGGCCGGTGTTGCTGCCCATACCAATCAATGGCGAGCCGATGAGTTTCTTCCGCGTGCAAGCCAGCAACTGAGAACCCGGCATTAATCGACCTCCGGAGTGTCGCTGGACCGTTTCGGGATCAAGCCCGGATTTCGGCGCGCGACCAGGTCGGCATTAAAACCCGGTAATCGCAAGTTCAATTTGTCAATTTGGGGCGTTTCCTTGTCATCGGCCTTTCAAGGGGACGCCTTTCGTCCAAAAACGTGGTGCCATTGCAGAAGGGTTTGCCTTCTTGCGCTTTGATGTACAAAAAACTTTCTCAACTCTTCCAGATTGCAACGTCAGCAACGGGCACGAAAACGGGCACTGACCGTGTCAAACACGGTCCAGACCCCTGGCCGGGCGGGATTGACAAACGTGACTTACCCGGTGCAAGGCGCGATCAATCTGATGTCAATGTGGTCAACTTTGGGAAAAATCGCGAGCACCCAAACTCATTTCAGCCTCACCAATTGGAACCCCGGTCCGCAGCAGTTCTGCCGGTTGCTGGTTCCTTGACTGCCGCTTGCACGATGGGAAGGTCGGCCGCTCCAGGCTCACCAGGCGTAAGCTGTGGTCGCTTTCGGGCCCTCGAACATCGTCTTCGACCCTCGCTGCGCCGTTTGCTGGTCGCGATGGGGGGCGGACTGGAAAAAGGACTTGCAAATCTGTTGCGAGGGAAGAGTATCACGAAAAAGACCCACGCTGGTAGTGGGCAGGAAACCAAATGGGAAATCCCGGCCAAAATTACTGTCGGCGGTTGAAATGAAATTATTCGTTATATTGCCAGGCGCATTTGCCTGCATATCCTGCCTTGCCCAAGGCGGTTCATCGGCTGCCGCACCTTTGCCCGGTTACAAGCTGGCCTGGTCGGATGAGTTTGATGGGGAGAAGCTGGACACGAACAAGTGGGCTTTTCGCACCGACAGCCGCATGTGGAGCAAGCAGAAGCCGGAGAATGTTTCCGTGCAAAATGGACGGCTGATTCTCACCGTGAAGAAAGAAGAAGCGAGCGGCATGCATTACACCGGCGCGGGTGTCATCAGCAGACAGGAATTCAAATATGGTTACTACGAGTCGCGTTTCAAGGTGCCGCCGGGCACGGGTTGGCACACGTCATTTTGGATGATGAAGCACAACGGCCAGGGCGGCACCGGCCCGACGGTCTCGGCACAGGAGCTGGATGTTTGCGAAAATGATTCCATCCACCAGACCAGCTACAGCGTGAACGTCCACAAATGGAATCCCCAGCCGCACATCGCGCTGGGCACTAAAAATATTCCAACGCCAAATCTATCCGCCGATTTTCATGTTTTTGGCTGCGAGTTTACGCCCACAACGGTGAAATATTATTTCGACGGCAAACTGGTGCAAACGGTGGACGTCTCCAGATTCGAGCACAGCGACCAAAACATCTGGCTTACGACCATCGCCTCGAACCTTGGCGGCACCCAGGCCGTGGACGACGGAAAATTACCGGCGGCGGCGGAATATGACTATGTCCGGTTTTACACGAAGCAGTGAATGCACCTTCAGTGGCTGCGACAAGGAGGCTGGCGCAGTTTCAGTTTGCTTGCACCACGGTGGGCCACAAGGTGCGAAGCCGAAGGCGGAAGTCGTGGCGAGTATTTTGGCGGCCATCCGGCGGAGCAAGTCGTTCAATGCCTCAATTCGCGGCGGTATTGCATATCAATCATGTCCAGCAGATACAGCACAACTGCGATAGCCAGTCACACGAACCCGGTCAAGGTGATTTGAACCGGAAATACCAATTCCCGCCGGTATTGGGGATAAACACGGCATTTGTGCCGGTCGAATAATCTAACCATGTCAGCAGGTTCGAGCTTGATTGAAGCGTCCACGTCCCCGAAGGGGGGTAATTAATCCAAATGCCGGTGAAAACAAAATTTGTGTAGATCGGCGGGAGTGGCCTGACGATTATGACTCCAGACGGCAGCGTGTTTGTGCTGAACCGGAAAAGGTTGGTGCCGACAACGGCGGTATAGGTGTTTGAATAATTCACAATCAGAACATCCATGGGAACCAGGCAGGACAGCTCGCTCGAGAACGGACTTTCCATGCCCGAAGCATTATACGTTGTCGCCGCAAAATAGTAGGTGGTTCCTTGGATCAGGCCGGAAATGGTTGCATTGGTCGCGTTGCCGGCACAAATCTTGTTGGTGTAGGCGCCGCTTGCGCCTCCGTAATAAACTTTGTAACCCGTGATGCTGGGATCAGTACTCGCGTTCCATGCCAACGTTATGCTCCCGGTTGCGAAGGCTGGTGACTGTACAAGATTGACGGCGAAGAGAACAAAACCGAACACCCAACATTTTGCTTTCCGGCTAATTAATCTAAAAATCCGGGTGTTTGAAAGACTTCCAGGCCAAACAAACACTGTTTTGCTACAGGTACAACTCTGCATACGACTACGCCTTGTTAAGCATAGCGTGTGCTACCTCTTGATTATTAACCGATTCGCCAAATTTGGATTCGTAAATGACAAGATAGGGAGAAATACAGTTACAGGATGACAGGCGTGCTTGAAAAATATACAACCCGGGACGCCCGCAGGCATTCAAATTGATCCGCATACCAAAACGGTCGGTCTTGAAATGTCAGAATAATAGGCAGCCTGATGGAATCGGTTGTTTGATTTTATGACAACTAATCGTTATTGGGCAGGTTGCAACTCTGAGTTGGCCGTTTCGGTTCCTTTTTCGCGGTTGCCCGTCATCTTGCAAGACCAGCACTGTGAACGCCCGCCTGGCAACGATGATCCGCGTTCAGAAGTTTTCACATGGGCGCTGGAACACCATCAGTAATTTTGGTGAACCGTCCCAAGTCCGACGATCCGCGCTGCATTGAGCCGGTGCGGATAGGCCGGGACTTTTTCGAGCGGCAATGGGGGGGGATGGCTGACTTTCATCTGCGGGGCTTGCCCAGCGGCCTGAGCCATCGCACCGCCACAAGGATCAGGACAGGAGTAATTGGCTGGTTCGAGCTGTCATGGTTTGATAAGCTTCCCCTCGTTGTACAGAACAACAAAGTCATCGCTCCCGATTATGCGCAGTGCCGTTGGCCTTCCAGCCGCCATCACGTCCGATGGTGTGCCGAATCCTTTAACCTGGTTCGCCGGCATGATTGACCACTGTTATGACCTGATTGAGGCCGCAAAATCAGCCGGCCAGCCCGTCGTGGGCATCCTGTGTGAATTCACGCCGCGCGAAATCATCCTGGCCGCCGGCGCCGTGCCGGTCTGTTTGTGCGGCGGCTCCGCGGCAACCATCCCCGCCGCCGAGCAATTTCTGCCGGCCAATCTGTGTCCGCTGATCAAGTCCACCTTCGGTTATCACGTCAGCGGGAAAAATCCGTTTTTAAACCGGGCGGATTTGGTCGTTGCCGAAACGACCTGCGACGGAAAAAAGAAAATGTTCGAGCTGATGAGCGCCACCCGGCCGATGTATGTGCTCGAACTGCCGCAAAAGGCCGACGATGCCGACGCACTGGAACAGTGGACGCGGGAGGTGCGCAAGTTCAAGGAGCATCTCGAGCAACGATTTCAAACCTGCATCACGAATGAGAAGCTTCGCGCCGCCGCCCGGCTGATGAACCGCGAACGCGATTTGCGGCGGCAATTGGCGGATTTGATGATGCGCGACCGGCCGCCGCTCACCGGCCGGCAGTTGATCGAGTTCAAAAGCATCATTTCCGGCATCGAAGAGGATCTCCGCCAATATGAACGGGCCCTCCAGTTGTTTGGCAACGACACCGATTCTCCCTCGCCCGGCACGGCGAAAATCCGGGTGCTGCTGACCGGCGTGCCGATTGTCCACGGCGCGGAGCGGGTCCTGGAACTGATCGAGGACGCCGGCGCGGTCGTCGTCGGCATGGAAAATTGCACCGGCCTGAAACCAATTCTTGACGACGTGGATCTGGCCGGGCCGGACATTCTTCCCGCCATCGCGCGGAAATACTACCATCTGCCATGCTCGGTGATGACGCCGAACACCGGACGTTTCGAAATGCTGCGCTCGCTGGCGGCGAAATTCCGTCCGCACTGCGTCATCGAACTGGTCTGGCAGGCGTGCCTCACCTACGACATCGAATCCTTCCACGTCCGCAAACTGGCCGAGGACGAACTGCATCTTCCCTACCTGAAAATCACGACGGATTATTCGCCGTCGGACTCGGCGCGAATCTCGGCGCGTGTCGAAGCTCTGTTTGAAACCATCCGCGATAAACAGTCATTATGAAATCAGCACCGCAAATTCATCTCTCCGACGTTCAATCCGTTTATTCCGGACCGGAAGGCCGGCTCTGGGAACTGCTCATGGGCGAACAGATTCACCTCGGCGGTTTCCAATCCTCGATGGACCTCGCCCAGCGCGCCGGCATCGCCGCCAGCTCGCGGGGCGTTGACCTCTGCTGCTGCACCGGCGCGGGCATGCGATTTTTGGCGCGCTTCCTCAACGTGGCGCGCATGACCGGCGTGGACGCCACGTCCGCGATGCTGCAACTGGGCCGCCGCCGCTGCGCCGACGAAGGCCTCGCGGAAAAAATTTCATTCGTCGAAGGCAACGCCTGCGCGACCGGCCTGCCGTCCGGCGGGTTCGATTTCGTCTGGGGCGAAGACGCGTGGTGCTACGTCGAGGACAAGGCCAGGCTGATCGCCGAGGCGGCCCGGTTGATCAAACCGCATGGCAAAATTGCTTTCACCGACTGGATGGAAGGCCCGGCCGGATTGACTGAGGCCGAAGCTGCGCGCTTCCTTGGCTTCATGAAGTTTCCCAGCCTGCTCACGCCCGGCGAATACCAGTCGCTGCTCGCCGCGAACGGTTGCGGCGTGCAAGTGGCGCACGACACCGGGCGCTTTGCCGCCACCATGCCGCTTTACCTCGACATGATTGAAAAACAACTGACCTTCGACGCGCTCAAAATCATCGGCTTCGACACCGTCCTTGCGCAAACCCTCGTCGGTGAAATGCGTTTCATTCAATCGCTTGCCCAGGCCGGAAAAATCATCCAGGGCCTCGTCATCGCGGAAAAGAACCGGTAACCCCGGCGCGCAAAATGGATGTGTTCCTTGCCAGCCCGTGGATTCCCCCCGAATGGATCCGGGCGTACGGGCTGCAACCGCGCGGCATCTGGTCGGCGGAAAATTTCCCGTCCGGCGCGTGGCCGCTTTCCGCCGGTGTCTGCGCGTTTGCGGAGGCCGCGGTCCGGTTTGCCGAAACGCGGACGGATTGCGCCGTGATTTTTTCGACGGCCTGCGACCAGTTGCGGCGCGGCTTTGACGCGGCGATGCTTCGCGGACAGCGCCGCGCCTTTTTGTTCAACCTGCCCGCAACGTGGCAGACGGCAGCCGCCAGGGAAATTTTCCGCTCCGAACTGGAACGGCTGGGAGGGTTTCTGTTGGAAATCGGCGGGCGCGCGCCATCGTCAGAAGCGTTGCGGCAGGAAATGGTGCAATCCAACCGCACACGAAAGCAGTTGCTCGAATCAGCGTCCGGCAGTTCTCCGCGCGGATTTGCGGAGGCCGTGGCGCGATTTCATTGGGACGGCGCTTTTTCGCCGCCGGCACCGGCCGCGCCGGGAAATCAAATTCCGCTCGCCCTAGTCGGCGGGCCGTTTCTCGCGCCGCACTGGAAATTGTTCGACGAGATCGAAGCCGCTGGCGGACGCGTCGTGCTGAACTCTACCGAAACCGGCGAACGCAGCCTGTCGCCGGCGTTTGAATTTGAGGCTGGGACAAACCCTTCGTTTGACAAGCTTGTCCACGGCTACTGCGACAACATCGTTGACGTGTTCCAGCGGCCGAACACGCGGCTTTATTCCTGGCTGAAGCCGCGGCTGGCATCCCGCCACGTGTGCGGCATCGTGCTCTGGCATTTCACCGGCTGCGATCTGTGGCGCGCCGAGGCGCAGACGTTGCGGGAAACTTTCAGTCTCCCGGTTTTGCTGCTCGAAGCCGGCGGCGAACCGGGTAACGCGCCGCGCGAGTTGACCCGCCTACAGGCTTTTGTGGAAACGCTGGGATGAATGCTTCGCCGCGCAAGTTGAACCTGGACGGGTGGGACGGCCGCTACGAGCAACTCCATCGGGAAGGGCTGCGCGAACCCGGTTACGGCGGGCCGCTGCGGCGTCATGTCGTCCGTGAAAAGGATTTCCGGCTGGAGCAATTGCAGTTCGACAACTCGCCCGCCGCGCTGCGGCTCTGGAATTTTCTGCTGACGGAAAACGAGCGGCTGCGTCAGGCCCGCGCCCGCGGCGACAAAATTGTCGGCACCATGAAGGACCTCGGCACGGTGCCGGTCATGGCGTACGCGATGCCGGGCGTGCGGGCATTTTATCCGGACGGCGCGTGGTGGACGCCCTGCCTCATGGAATGCAGCGACAAGCTGCTGCAACAGGCGGAAATGATGGGCATCGACGCCTCGTTTTGTCCGGTGCGCGCCATGCTGCCGGCCTTCGAGAACGGCGAACATTTTCCGCGGCCGGACCTGTTGATTTGCAGCACCGGCGCGGTTTGCGACGATTTTTCCGCCATCGCGCAGCGGCTGGAACATCTCGGCCATTCCATTCTCTGGTGGGAAATCCCGCGCCGCCGCCCGCCGGCGGCCGGCGAACCGGCCTGCGCGCTGCCGGGCGGTCTCGCCGCGCCGAAAATCCAGGTGGACTGCGTGCGAACCGAATTGCAGCGCGTGGGCAAAGCGCTGGGTGAACTGGCCGGAAAAACCCTGGACGACGACAGTCTGGCCGCCGGCATTCGCGTGGCGAATCAAGTGCGCCGGTTGCTGGACTCGTTGCGCCGGACCGTTTATTCCGCGCCCGCCGCTCCCTTGCCCGCCCTGGAAATGCTCGTCGCGGAAATGCTCGCGATTCATTTCTGTTCCGACCGCGAGGAAACCATCGCCGTGCTTGAGGATTTGCTGGCGGAGGTCCAATCGCGCGTCCGGCAAAACGTATTTATCATCGGCGCCGACGCCGTGCGGATTTTCTGGGTGAACCCGGTCGCGGATTTGCGCGCGATGAACCTATTGGAAGAACTGGGCGGACGCATTTGCGGTTCGGACTACATGTTCACCCATGCGCTGGATTTGATTCCCGAAAATCTGCCGCCGCTGGAGGCGCTGGCCCGCACCGCGCTGGCCGATCCGATGGTTGGCCCGACGGCCGACCGCGCCGGGCGCATCGTTCGCGAATGTCGGGCCGGCCGCGCCGAGGCCGTGGTGGTCTCGCGTATTCCCGGCGCAAGCCATTGCGCCCGCGAGGGGGAAATCATCGGCGAAATTGTGCGGCGGGAAATTGGAATTCCCACAATCGAACTTGAAATTCCGCCTGTATGTGACGCCGTGCTGCCGAACCTTGGCTCGCGGTTGCAGGCGCTGGTTGAAACCGCGCGGGGCAGAAGACAAGGCTAAAGGCTAAAATCTAAAACACAGAATGGACTTTAGCCTTCAGCCTTCAGCCTTTAGCTTTTTCACATGATTTGCGCCGGCATAGACGCGGGTTCGCGTTCGATCAAGGTCGTGCTGTTCGACACCGAATCGGCGCGCATCCTTGCCACCCGCATTGGCGACCAGGGAGTGGACCAGGAGCGTCTGGCCGGGAAGCTGTTCGAACAGGCGCTGGACGAGGCCGGTATTGGGCGCTCGCGCATTTCCGCCGTGGTGGCCACCGGCTATGGGCGCAACACCGTCCGGTTCGCCGATACCACCATCACCGAAATCACGTGCCATGCGCGCGGCGTGCATCATGTGGCTCCCGACGCGCGCACCATCATCGAGGTTGGGGGCCAGGACAGCAAGGTCATCCACCTGGAAGACGGCGGACGGGTCCGGGATTTCGCCATGAACGACCGCTGCGCGGCCGGGACGGGGCGGTTTCTGGAAATGGTCGCCTCCCGGCTGGGCGTGGACTGGGAAAAACTCGCGGAACTCGGCCGCGACAGTCAAAAACCGGCGCTCATCAGCAACATGTGCGTGGTGTTTGCCGAAACGGAGATCATCGGGTTGCTGGCTGAAGGCGTGCCGGTGCCGGATGTCGTCGCCGGCGTGCAAAACGCGATTGCCACGCGGGTCACGGCGCTGGCCGGTCGTGCCGCCGTGCCGCCGGTATATTTCACGGGTGGCGTGGCCCTGCAACCGGGCATGACGCGGGCGTTGGCCGAAGCCCTGTCCTGTCCGCTTCGCGTTGCGCCCCATCCGCAATTCACCGGCGCGCTCGGGGCGGCCATCCTCGCCGGACGGCCCCAACGACCGGGAGGACTTTGAGCCCCCCCCGGCTCAATCTGCCCGGAGTTGATTTTTTGCCTTTGCCCTTCGTTTGAACCTTAACCATTCCCTCTTTCTCCTTCCTTCTGCAAGCAAGATTGACCTCGGAAGAGAGGGCAGTCATCCTGTCCGGGTTGCGCTCACAGGAAACCAGCGCCGCGCAGGCAAAGATTATGTCGGACCCAAAACAGGAGCTGCTCCGGAATCTCCCCTCCGTCACCGAATTGCTGAAGGACGAGACCGTCGCCGGCTGGCTCCGGCAACACCCGCAACCGCTTGTCACCGAGTGCCTGCGCCGTGCGCTGACCGGGTTGCGGCAGCAAATCCTCGATGACGCCGCCGGCCGCGATGGCCTGCCGCCCATCACTGCCGACGCGGTGTTGAAACAGGCGGAACAATTTCTCCAGCAGGCCGTCGAGCCGCGCGTGCGCGAAGCCATCAATGCCACCGGCATCATCCTCCACACCGGCCTGGGCCGCGCGGTGTTTCCCGGCAGCGTCGTGGATTCGATGATTGCCGGGTTGAAGGGTTACGTGAACCTGGCCGTGGACCGCGACTCCGGTGAACGCGTCGAGCGGGATGAACTGGTCGAACCGCTGCTCGCCGAACTCACCGGCGCGGAAGCGGCGACGGTCGTCAACAACAATGCCGGCGCCACGCTGCTGGTCCTGGCCGCGCTCGCGGCGCGGCGTGAAGTCGTCGTTTCACGCGGCCAGCTCATTGAGATCGGCGGTTCGTTCCGGCTGCCCGAGGTGATGGCGCAAAGCCGGGCGCGGCTGGTGGAAGTGGGCACGACCAACCGGACGCACCTCAGGGATTATCGCGACGCCATCACCGAGAAGACCGCTGCGCTCATGCGCGTGCATCCGAGCAACTATCGCGTCGTCGGGTTCACCAGCGAAGTGCCGCTCGCCGAAATGGCCGAAATGGCGCACAGCAAGGGCCTGCTGATGATTGACGATCTCGGCGCGGGTGCGTTGCTGGACCTACAACAGTTTGGGTTGCCGCACGAAACGACTGTCCGCGAATCCATCGAAGCCGGTGCGGACGTGGTTCTGTTCAGCGCCGACAAGCTGATTGGCGCCAATCAAAGCGGCATCATCGTCGGGCGGAAGGAGGCGATTGCCAAAATCCGGAAGCATCCGTTGATGCGGGCGCTGCGCGTGGACAAGACCTGCATCATGGTTTTGGAACGAACCCTGCACCTGTTCCGCGATCCCGAGCTGCTCCGCCGCGAGCATCCGACCTATCGCATGATGACCACGCCGCCCGATGCACTGAAAACCCGAGCCGGGGCACTGGTCCAAGCCATCCAGGAGAAAGCGCCGCGCGCGAAGGCGGACATCCATTCGAGTCAGGCTTACCTGGGCAGCGGTTCGTTGCCGGAGGAAGCCATTCCCAGCTTTGTGGTGAGCGTCAGCCTGCCCGGGATGAAAGCCGCGGATCTGGCGCGGGCACTTCGACTGGACCCGGCGTGTGTTTTTGGACGCATCGAACACGGGCAGGTTTTGTTGGATGTGCGGACCATCACCGACGAGCTGGTGCCGGCCATTGCAGGGGCGCTGGGGAGAATTGCCGAATGAAGAACTGGAGTGATGGAGTATTGGAGTATTGGGGTAATGCATCCGTTTCACCACTCCACCACTCCACCACTCCACCACCCCATTTCTTCCCATGACTTCCCGCCGCAACATCATGCTCGGCACCGCCGGGCACGTGGACCACGGCAAGAGCGCGCTGGTGAAGATGCTCACCGGCTGCGAGACCGACACGCTGGCCGAGGAAAAACAACGCGGCCTCACCATTGACCTCGGCTTCGCGCCCTGCCAGTTGTCGGACAAGCGCGTCGTCGGCGTCGTGGACGTGCCGGGGCACGTGGATTTCATCCGCAACATGGCTGCCGGCGCACACGGCGTTGACGTCGTCATTTTCGTGGTCGCGGCGGACGATGGCATCATGCCGCAGACGCACGAGCATCTCCACATTCTGACGCTCATGGGATTGCGCCATGGGCTGGTGGCGCTCACCAAGATTGATCTCGTTGACGAAGCCCGGCGCAGCTTTGTGATTCAGGACCTGAAGCGGTTGCTGTCGAACACGTTTCTCGTGGAGGCGCCGATTTGCCCGCTTTCCAACATCACGGGCGAAGGCTTTGACGGATTCTTCGACGCGCTGAACGAGGTGGTGGCCCGATGCGAAGATCGCCCCTGCTCCGGCTGGTTCCGCATGTGGGTGGAGGACGTGTTCACAATCCGCGGCTCCGGCACGGTGATCACGGGCATTCCCACCCGCGGAAGCGTGCGGCCGGGCGACAGCCTGCATCTGCTGCCCGCCGGTCTGTCCGGACACGTCCGCCGCATGCAGGTTTACGGCGAGGATGCGACGGAAGGACGGGCCGGGGAATGCGTCGCGCTGAACCTGCCCGAGATTGATCATGAAGTGGTGCGGCGCGGCATGGTTTTGTGTGAATCAAAGGCCGTGGCCCCGGTGACCATGGCCGAAGCCGAACTGCGAATCCTCGATTCGGTCAAAGGCAGGATCGAAGACTATCTCGAAGCGCAGTTGCATGTCGGGACGGCGGCGGTATCGGCCCATCTGGCGATGCTTGAAAACACCGAAATGATCGGCGGCCAGAAGCAGATGATCCAGCTTCGGCTGGCGGAAACGCTGGCGCTGGCGCCCGGGGAACGATTTGTGGTCCGGGCCAACGTGGCCGGCTCCGGCGTCGCCGGTCTGACCACGATTGGCGGCGGACAGATTCTCGGCATCGGCAACATCCGGCTGCGCCGAAAGAAACAATGGACGCTGGAGATGCTGGCGGCCCGGCGGGAGGCCATCGCTGATCCGGCACGCTGGAGCGAACTGATGTTGCGCGAGAGCGCGTTGCCCGTGACCGCCGCCGACCTGCAATTGAAATGCCTGATGCGCGCCGGGGAGGTGACGGCGCTGCTTGCTTCCCTGCGAGCCGAAGGTCGGGCGGTCACGACGCCCGGGGGCGGGTGGCTGCATCGTGATGTCATCCAGAAAACCGCGGCCGACATCCTTGCGACGATCCAGGCCTTTCATTCCACCAACCCGCAACGGGAGGGTATCGGTCGGGAAGAACTGCTTGCCGGGCTCAAGATCAACAGCGAACTGCTGGATCTGGCCGTGGAATCACTGCGGCAAACGAAGCAGATTGAGCACAACGGAAACGTGTTTGCGCGGGCGGGCTGGAGCGCGCGGGTGGTGGATCGCGACCAGCGCCTGTGCGACCAGATTGCCGCGAAGTTGCAACTGGCCGGCTGGGCGCCGCCCGGCGCGGAGGAACTGGCCGCGGCGCTCGGCGAAACATTGCCGCGCGTCGGCACGATGATGCGGCTGCTCGTCGAACGCGGAATTTTGGTGCGGCTGGACGACCGCGTCTGGATGCACCGCAACGCCGTGGAAGCCGGCAAACAAATCGTCTTGAAACTCTTTGCCCGCGCGCCGATGTTCTCCACCATGGACTTCCGCGACGCGCTCGGCGTGAGCCGCAAATATGCCGTGCCGCTGGTGGATTATCTGGACAAGGTCCGCTTCACCGTCCGTTCCGGCAACAACCGGACGCCGGGAGCGGAGGCGAAGAAACTGTTGCAGAAGACGTGAAGAGGGTTCTGCAAAACAGCCGTAGCGGCTTTCGGCAGAAAGCCGG
>JBKQOA010000045.1:0-28260 GCA_052145735.1 Limisphaerales bacterium | reverse complement strand
ACTCCGGGCTGGCCGGGTCGTAGATTTGCCGGAGCAGGTTGTCCAGTTCCGTTTCGTTCCGCAGCGGCAGCCCGATGGCCAGTTGCAACGTGGTCGCGCCCGGAAGACGGCCCAACGGTTGCAGGTTGGATATGGCTGCCGGCATGTGGCCGCTCAGATACTGCCGGCCGGCCGCCAAAGCCGGATGAACGCCGCCAACCCACAGCAGCAGGCCGATGCCGATGGCACGAAACAAAAGATGGCGGCTCAATGCATAGCGCAACTTTTTGAAAAAGGCAGATTTGATTCTCATTGTTTGCTGCATAGAGCACGCGGCATTCCATCGATTAAGAGACAAAAAGCCGAGTTAGGTTGTAAGCTTCAGGCAAAGAATTTGAAAAGTCAAATAGGGCCGGCTTCATTCGTACCTCGGCCCTGAAAATCTTCCCCGGAGCCACGGCGGTCGCACCTTCCGGCGGCAGTTCCCGGCCCGGGCGGACAACAGCCGGATCAGGGCGCGAGTTCAAGACGGTAGAAGCGCTGCGGGTTGTTGGTGACGGTGTCACTGAACTGCCAGAACCCGTTTGTACCGGGAACATTGGTGGCGAGAGGCAGCCAGCCACCGGAAGAAATCAGATTGGTCGTTGCCTGAAGAACATAGGTGAGGCCGGGCATGCCGGCGAGTTCGAGATGGAGCGTGCCGTTGTTGTTCGCCGCACCCGTGATGGCGGGAATGGCCTTGGCAGGCAGCGGCACGATGGCGATGTAAACATTCTGAAAATTCGTGCCGCCCCAGCCGTCGCTGACGGTACAGGTGAACAGATCGGCGACGTTATTGGGGTCGTAATAAACCAGCGTGCCGGCGTTGTCGGTCACGGTCACGCCGTTGGTGCTGACGCTGATTCCAGCCAACGACAATGCATCGCCATCGGTGTCGCTCCAGCTGTTGGTCAGGGCGGCAACTGGAATTGCCAATGACAAACCGGCGTACCGGTTCGTATAAAACGCCGCCGCCATGGGCGGATGATTGGTTACGACCTGCGCGAGGGTGTTAGTGGCGGGCAGGTCATTGGCGTCGCCGGAATACCGGGCGGCAATGGAATTGGTGCGGCGGGGCAAGGTGTTGAGCGACGCGCTGGTGGCGGCGCCGGCGGCGAGCGTCTCCGTGTCGAAGAGCACGCCGTTGGTCAAAAACTGCACGGTGCCCGTGGCCAGGGTCGAATTGAGGCTGGCGGTGAAACTCAAGCCGGCCTTGTAGCCGGACGGATTTGCCGACGACGTCAGGGCGACGGTCGGAACTGCCAAATTGACCGTGAGGGTCGCAACGCTGCTGGTGATTGAACCGTAGGCGTTGGTCACAACCACGCGGTAACTGCCGGCATTGGCAGTGGTGACCGAGGTAATGGTCAGCTGGCTGTTTGTGTTGCCGGAAACATTCGCGCCGGCGGGCAGGTTCGTCCCGTTAAAAAGCCAGCGATAGCCGAAAGGCGGCATTCCGCCGGCGGTGACGCTGAATGTGGCGCTGCCGGCAGCGGTCACCGTCTCGTTGGAGGGCTGGGTCAGGCAACAGGACAGCGGCGCCAGGGCATTGATCAAATTGGTTCCTGTCGGCGTGCCCAGGCCGGTGCACAGGTCGTAGCCATTGGTCGCGTAATAGAGGCCGGGCGTGTTCGTGCCGATGTTGTTGCTGGTGGTGATGTCGTGAAAACAGTTGGTGTAACTGACGGCATTGGTGCTGATGGCGTAAAGCGCCGGGTTCAGAAACCCGACGTAGTTGGTGGGGTTGGCGGCGGTGGATTGCTGGTTGACGAGGGCGCAAAAGCCGGCCCAAAGCGGCGCCGCGCAACTGGTGCCCATGAAATAATATGTGCCGCTGTAGTCGCCGTCGTCGAAGGACACAAAAACGTTGTCCGCCGTCAGCGCCACATCGGGAATGTTGCGGTTGGTGGTCGAACCGCCGTTGCTCGCCATGTTGATATTGGTCTGCCATAAGGGTATGGGGTAGTACGAACTGATGCCGCCGCCGGATCCTTCGTTGGGGATCGGGTCGTTCGAGTTGAGATTATAATTCCAGACCGTCTCCGAAGACCACGACAGACGGAACCATTCATCTTCAAGGTCGTACCCCCGACAATCGTGGCGTAAGGACTGTCCGCCGGCACGGTCGTTCCACTGTCCAATGGCTGCACCCCGGTGTACGCGTCACCGTCGCCGGAGGATTGAAAATACGACTGGCCTTGCGCCGCCATGATCTTGAGGATGCCATCATAATTCGTGGCGGTTGAAATGCTCCAAGGACCCACCAACCAGGAGCTGCTCACCTGCCGGGCCAGATTGTCCGTGGCAATCTGATTCAACACCGAGGAAGAAATCGACTTTTCTTCATAGACAATCACCCGCGACAACATCGGCGCCATGGCGATGGCCATTTCGATGTCCAAAGCCACTTCGTCATTGTTGGCGGTGCTGGGAGTGCGACCACCCACAACCACATTCGTCAAAGGAACATAATTGGTGCTTCCGATGGCCGCCCCGACGACGTTTTCGTAATTGGTGATATCCACCTTGAAGTAACCCGAATATTCCAGCACAGCCACCGTCTGGCTGGCGCCGTTCAGGGTGGTGTTGCCGGGAACGTAGGCGTTCCTAAAATCCTTGCCTGCATATTCCTGATTCGGTCCGCTCCCGTTGAAATCCAGCGGCCGGACTTTCGCCGCCTTTATCCGGTGGTCCGCCCGCCGGGGCAGGCTGTAATCGCTCAAACCTTCGATGCCCGTCACCCTTAGATTGGCCGGCAGCGACGGCTCGGTGTCCGGCGCAAAAAAGTTGCGCGCCTCGACGGGATGCCGGTAAACCCGCAACGTGATTTTGAATGCCCGTTCCACGTCGGCCACACGGCCCTGGATGTCCAGCACCAGGCGATTGCCGTACGTGCCGGTCACCGCCAGCCCGTTGCTGCGGACAAAATCCTGCACGGCCTGGTAATCTTCCTCCGTCGGGCCGAACCGCGCGGCGATTTCCGCGGGCACGAGAAATTTGTGAAAGTTTGTGCTGGCCGGATCATAAAGCTGCCGGAGCAACTCGTCCAATTCCGCCTGATTCCGCAACGGCAGGCCGATCGCCAGGTCCAGATGATTGGTTTCCGGCAGGAGGCCCAGCGGCTGCAACCGCGACACCACGGGCGGAACATGGCCGTTGAGAATCTGCCGGTCGGCAGCAAAGTTTGAACGGATGGGGCCGAAAAGCAACGCAACCCCAAGTCCGATAATCAGCCACAACCGCCGGGAATTCAACATAGTGTACAATGATAGCTCATTTGTCTTAAGATATCATTAAGACAACGTCGGGAGCGCAAAAAAACTCCGAAAAATTGCGTATTCACCTCGCACAAGTTGCTGAAAAGCACCTCCCATTCCATAAATGGGAATCTGAAGGGAATCGGGCTATTTTTCAAGCCCGTCTTCGCAATTTTAATCCGGCACCCATCGGTCTCCAAGCCGGGTTTAAGCCGGGAATCGCCGGCCGTCGCCTGGCGATGGCCGGCGAAATTTTACGGCAACTGGCGAATGCGATAGAATAGGCAAGAATTGGTACCGATGGCATTGGTGATCGTCAGGGTAAAACCGGTGGCGGTGTTGGTGACCAGTGGAGTCCAGTTGGGTTTGATCAGGTTGGTCGAATATTCCACCCGATAAGAAATATTGGTCAGTGAATTCCAGGTCATCGCGACGGCATTGTTGTTTGTTTTGGCGATGCTGCGGAACGAGGGTATCGGGAGCGGCCAGACATTGATGTCGTCGAGTCCGAAATAATACGGATCGTTGCGCGCGGCAAACTGCAGGACGGTGTTGGTTCCCGTGGCGGTGACGATGAACTGCAGGTTGGTCCAAACGGTCCCATTGGAGAAGGTCTGATTATAGATCGTGTTGGTGGACGTGGCATTTGTGTTCCAATTCGCCATAAACTGCTGGACGGAACCGGCGCTGGGAGCATCCAGCCAGAAGGAAAGCAGGTAACTTTGCCCGGGAACCGTTGACAAGCTCTGGGAAAGATAAGCCAGGCTGTGTTGCTGGCCTAAAATCGCAACATAGGTGCCCGAATGCGGGGTGATGTAAGTGACGATCGAACCGTTGTCCACGAAATTAATATACGGACCGCTGCCCACCAGAGTCCAAGCATCAAAACCGCCGCTCTCAAAGCCGCCGTTCTGGACGAAGGACAATCCGGATTGGAGGGCAAAGGCCCGGCTCCGGGGCACGCCGCTGGTCAGGTTGGTAAACACGAGATTGGTTGCATAAAGTCCCGCCGGCAGGTTTCTGCCCGTGGAATTCAAATTGACGGTCACGTTCGTCATTGCATGTGCAGCCAGCGTGCCTCCACCGGGGGAAGTGCTCAGCCAGGCCGGCACGTCAATCAATGACCAGTTCAATGAAGTTCCCCCAATGTTGGTCAGCGAAAAAATCTGGGAGGCGGTGTTGAACGGTCCGCCCACCGGTCCCACGGCCGTGAAGCCGGTGCTGGGATTGATGCCGAAGGAATCGGGTGTGGCCAGGTCGTTGATCAGGCTCAACCCGTTCGGGGTACCCCAGCCGGTGCAGAGGTCATAGCCGTTGGTGGCGTAGAATAGGTTTGGGCTGCCGGACCAGGTATTGTTGCCGGTGGTGATGTCGTGGAAATCAGAGGCATAATTCGGTCCTTTGCCGATCGCGTAGATGGCGGGATTGACAAAACCGACGGATGATTTGCCCTTGGCCGCCGCTTGTTGGTTGACCAATGCGGTAAAGCCCGCCCAGAGCGGCGCCGCGCAACTGGTCCCACCGAAGGAACCACTCAGCCCATTGTAATAAATGACCCACACCTGATTCGCGGTCAGGGCAACATCCGGAACATTGCGCATGACGGTGGATCCGCCATTGGACACCATGCTGACGCCTTGCTGCCAGATTGGAATGGAGGTTCTGGTGCTGATCCCGCCGCTGCTGCCCCAGTATCCGCTCCCGCTGTACCACCAGGCGGGTGGATTGTAGCCCCAATTCCAAACTGTCTCCGAGGCATACGCACCGCCAATCGTGGCCAGCGTGGTCCCGCCCACGGTGGTGATATTGGTGTCATCGTCCGGCCCCATGAGGGCGCCGGTAAACGCATCGCCGTCGCCCGAGGCCAGGAAAAAGGACTGGCCTTGACTGACCATTTGTACGAAAGCGGTTTCCATGCTTGTATCAACCGCGCCACTAAACCCCCAGGAACAGGCAAATTGATTGATTTCTTTGTGAGACGCCATGGTGGTCAAAATGTCGTCCCAACTGTTGCCTTCGAACACCACCACCTTGGACAGCCCCGGAGCCATCGCGATTGACACTTCGATATCGAGCGACACTTCACTCACGGTGCCGGAATTGCCTGACGGAGTGCCCGTCATACCATCCAGCAAAACATTTTGCAGGACGACATTTGTGGACAGACCGGAGTTGGTTTCATACGCCGTGATGTCGTTTGTGTAATATCCATCCATCTCGAAGAGGCCGACGATTTGATTCGACCCGTTCAAACTGACCCCTGGAACATAGGCGTTTCTGAAATCGTTGCCCCAATAACAGCCGTTGGGGCCGGAACCGGCAGCGGTGCCGGAAACTCCCGCCCCGATGGATGGAGTCATATGCAAGTTCGGATGGGACGAAGCAAAGTTGTCGAGCCCGCTGATATGTAGCGCCGGCAGGCTGGCAGGCACCGACGGCTCAACGTCCGGCGCAAAAAATAAACGGTTCTCCGTCGGGTGCCGATACACGTTCAACGTCAAGTGAAAAACCTTTTCGACAGTCGCCGCGCTACCGCTTACGTCCAACAAGGTGCGATTGGGATACATCACCTTCACCGTCAGACCGTTTGTCCTGGCGAAATCAATGAGGGACTGGTAATCCTGTTCCGTCGGGCCAAACTGTTCCGTGAATTGTTCCGGGGTCAGGTACTGGCGAAAATTCGGGCTGGCCGGGTCATAGAGTTGCTGGATCAGTTGATCCAGCGCTTCGCGGTTTCGCAGCGGCAGCCCGATGGCCAGGTCCAGGTGATTGGTGCCGGGAAAACGGCCCAGCGGCTGCAGGGATGACACCGCTTCCGGCATATGCCCCTGAAGAACTCTCAGGCCAGCCGCCAGACCCGGCTGGGTGGTGCCGAAAAGCGCGGCAGCACCCATGACGACAACCATCAATGAACCGCGCGACTTGTTGAAAAGGACAGGCTTGATACGCATGACTTGATTCATAAAGCACATGGCGTTCCAAAGATTCAGAGAGGCAAACACAAGTTTGGTTGCAATGTAAATGGAGTTGATCCGAAAAGTCAAATTTGACCCAACCGGTGCGCTTTGAGTCTTCGCCGAAAAAATTTGCCCGTTCCCCTGCCCGTCACTAACGTCTTGTCGTGGCCGTCAAATTCACCATTCTCGGCAGCGGTTCGGGCGGCAATTGCGCCTACCTCGAAACCGCCGAGACGCGGATACTGGTGGACGCCGGTTTCAGTCCACGCCAGATCCGCCAGCGCCTGGCCTCCATCGGCCGCGCGCCCGAGAATCTCACCGCCATCCTGGTCACACACGAACATTCCGACCACATCCAAGGCCTGACCGGCATCGCCGCCAAGTTGAACCTTCCGGTCTATTGCAACCGCGAAACCAAGGAGGCGTTTGAATCTCAATTGCAGACCAGATTCAACTGCAACCTCTTCAAGACCGGCGCCAGCTTTGAAATCGGCGACCTGCTGGTGGACACCTTCGCCATTCCGCATGATGCCCAGGACCCCGTCGGATTTTTGATCCACACCCCCGCCGGCAACATCGGCTTCGTCACCGACCTCGGTCACACCACGAAACTGGTGCTCGAGCGCATCCGCCCGGCGAACGTCCTGGTGCTCGAATCCAACCATGACGTGAAGATGCTCCAGGATTGCCCGCGCCGGTCATGGAGCCTCAAGCAACGCATCCTCGGCCGCCACGGCCATCTGTCAAACGAAGCCGCCGCCGAGGCTGCCGCACACATCATGTCCACGGAGTTGAAACACCTGTACCTGGCCCATTTGAGCCGGGAATGCAACCGCCCCGAACTGGCGCATTACGTCATGGCCGAACAACTCCATCACATCGGCGCCGCCCACGTCCGGCTCCAGACCGCCGCGCAGGACGCGCCGTGTGCGACACTCGTACTTTGATCATTTCGGAAATCAAAATTAAACTCACGATATGGGTTTTCTTTCTGACATCGTAAGTGAACCGTTGATGAAATGGCGTGAGCCAAATGCTTACGTAAGAAAGAATCTTTCGCGTGGCAGATGGATTGTTCTGTTGATTGTGCTTTTGATTGCACCTGTAGGTTTAGCCGCATCTTTTTGGTCTGATCACCATCTCAGTAAAGGTCGAATAATTCTCATCTCATTTTTCACGGGTATCGGAACACTCGCTTTCGTTCGTACTTGGTTTGGTCCAGGTGACGTGGTTTGCCTGAAAGAAGACCACATCACGGATGGAGTAGGGCGGTCCGCTGACCGTTCTCAATATAGAAACATTGAATACTGCGATGTCAGCCACGACAACTACAATGGCACCAAGTTTTCTGTTCTGAGGTTTTCGGTGAGAAAAGGGCTGCCAGCTGGTCAGGTTAAGGAAGTCGCCGTACCTGACGAAGTGAACCTGGAACACATTCTGCAAATTCTTCGGGACAAAGGCGTGAAGGTTGTCGAAGAGCAGGCTGGTCTTGCCTGAAAAATTAAACGGGATATCGTTTTATCATCATGGGCTACAAAGCGGAACTGGTTGCGCCACCACGAATTGAACAGGCGATTCTGCTGATTCGCGGGCAACGGGTGATGCTCGATCGTGATTTGGCTGCGATGTATGGCGTCAGCACCGGCAATCTCAACAAAGCGGTTCGCCGCAACTTGTCCCGGTTCCCCGCCGATTTCATGTTCCAGCTCACCGAGGAAGAGGCGGAAGCTTCAAGATTCCAAATTGGAATCTTGAAGAGAGGGTTGAATTTCAACAGACCACAAGAGGTATGGCGCGTCACTCCGTGCGCGCCGCGATTCACATTTGAGCGGGCGGCGGGCAGAGGATTGCCCGCCCTACCAATATATGTTCCGCACTGAAAAAATTTACTCGCTCGACCTGCCTGAACTCCGGCCTTACGCCACCATGCGGCGGCCGCTGGAACACGAGCGGGAGAGCATCTTCGTGGCCGAAGGCTCCAAGGTCGTACGGCGGCTGCTCGAAAGCTCCTTTACTGTCGTCTCCGTCCTGCTGCCGGAAAAACATCTGGAGGATTTCCGGCCGCTCCTCGAAGCGCGGCCGGAAAACCTCAACGTCTATCTGGCCGACAAACAATTGCTCGAACAGCTCATCGGCTTCTCGATGTATCAAGGCGTCCTGGCGGTCGGCAAAATTCCCACCCCGGCCACGCTCGACGAGATTCTGGGCAAAAGCCCGAAGCCGTTGCTGCTGGCTGCGGCGGACGGCCTGACCAGCGCGGAAAACCTCGGCGCGCTGGTGCGCAATTGCGTCGCCTTCGGCGTCCAGGCCCTGATCGTCGGCGAAACCTCCAGCAGCCCGTTCCTGCGCCGTGCAGTGCGCAATTCCATGGGCGCGATTTTGCAATTGCCGGTGGTTGAACTCGCCAAGCTCGGCCAGCGGCATCAGTTCACCACCAAGCCGCACATCACGAATCTGACGCTCGCGGAATGCCTGCAGCAGTTGCGCGAACGCGGCGTCCGCTGCATCGCCGCGCATCCGCACACGGACAAAAAATTCCTGTCGCAGGCGGACTTTTCCGGCGATTGCTGTGTTGTTTTTGGCAGCGAAGGCGACGGGATCACCCCGGCGGCTTTGGCCGCCTGCGACGAGGCCGTGGCCATTCCCATGCCGCCGACGGTGGATTCGCTCAACGTGGGCGCCGCCGCGGCGGTGTTTCTTTACGAAGTAACGCGCCAGCGAAACGAGACTTGAACTTCAGACGGGTAGTGACGATGGAATAATGAGGTAGCACCCGCGTCTCGCGGGTTATTTCGGGCGTCACGCCCGAAACTGTTTGCGGACACAGATTGTTGCCACTCATCCAATCACCGGCAAACGTACGCGCATCGTGGCAATCCGGCGGGACGCCGAATTGAACCCGCCGGAGGCGGGTGCTACCCACACCATTTCCTGATCCTTTTTGTTCTTAGCGTCCTGGCGTCCTGGCGTTAAAAACCTTCTCGTAAACCTCGCGAATCGCCTTTCGCCATTTTGCCAGCGCCTTCCGGAATTCCTCCGGCGTGGCAAAGCCGCAGCGCACCGAAACCCGGTAATACGGCGCGGGATCGTCGGGCAAAACCGTTTCGCCTTCGTAACTCCACCGGCGCAAAATGCCCTCGACGCGGCGCAGCTTGCGGTAATATTCCAGCAGCCTGGCCGCGGCCGGCAACACGCCGGCCTCGCGTCCGCGCTCCAGCGCGCGCAGGGTGTTCGCCTCCGGCCAGCCATTCTCAAGACACAACACCTGGGCGATGAATTCCGCGTCCATCAGACCGCCTTTGCCGGTTTTGATGGCCAGGTCGTCCTGGCCGCGCGGCGTCCGCTCTTTTTCAACGCGCATCCGCATCTGGTGGATTTGCGTTTTCCAATCCGGCGCAACGCAGGCGGGTAACGTGGCTCCTGTTTTTCTTTCGGAGGGCGGAGTTCCACGACGCCCTGACTGAATTGGGGGCTCGCGGAGCTCGCCCCTCCGATTTTGTTTTTTTGAAGATTTTGAGAAATCCGTCAATGTCGCCGCCAATTGTTGAAACTGTTCGCCCAATTTCAAATTGCCCGCCACCGGGCGCGTGCGGGTGAGCGCCTGGATTTCCCAAAGCCGGGCGCGCTGCCGGTAATAATTTTCGTAAGCCGTCAGCGTGTTGACCAGCAGCCCCTTTTCACCGTCGGGCCGCAACCGCGCATCGGTGTGAAACACCATCCCCTGCTCCGTCCGACGCGACAGCAATTCCATCACTTCCACGGCCAGTCGCTGTAATCCGGGCAGATCCTTCGCCCGGGCGTCCGTGACAAACAGGAGGTCGAGGTCGGAACCGTAATCGATTTCGCCACCGCCCAGTTTGCCGAGTCCGATGATGACGAATGGCGGCGCCGGGATTTTGTTTTTGCGCATGACGACTTCGAGCGCGTATTGCAGGCAGGCATCGGCCAGCGCGGAGAGTTCGGCGAGGTTCTGCTCAAAATCGGCCAGGCCCAGGATGTCACGCAGGCCGAGCCGCATCAATTCGGCCCCGTGATAACGGCGCAACCAGAGAAACTGGTCCTCATCGGCCAGCCCGTGGCGCAAATCCTTCAAAATCTCCGGCGCGGTCTTACGCTGGCGCAGGCGGCCGCCGGCCAAGAAATCGTCAATCAAATCCGGCGTGCGAATCGCCGCCTCCGCCAGAAACTCGGACCGGTCGAACAACAACAGCATCAGTTCAAAGGCCTGCGGGTTGCCGTGCCACATCTCCAGCAGCGGCGCATGCGACCCGTAGGCCTCGAGGTAACTGTCCAGCCGCGTCACGACGCGGTCGGGATCGGAAAGGATTGCGCATTGGGGATCGCGGATTGCGGATGGATGAGGACAAAGGGCCAGGAATTTCAGGATCAATTGCCGCGCCAGTTCCGTGGTGCGCGGCGAGACATGGACGTAACCCGGCCCTTCGGCGAATTCCTTGAGCAGCCGGAAGGCGGTTTCCGGGTCACGGAACGAATGCGCCGCCAGCAGCTTTTTCCATTCCTCCTCCGCCCCGTCGAATTCCGGCGGCAAGCGGCCCTGCTCCTTCGGCGATTCGACTTTCAACAGCCGGTCGTAAACGCGCCGCACGTTGTCCTTGTGCGCCTGCAATGCGCGCTCAAATTCTTGCAATGACCGGCAACCCATCAGCCGGGCCAGCCGCAGTTGCGCCGCGCGGTCGGCGGGAATGGTATGCGTCTGCCGGTGCTCCTCCATTTGCAGGCGATGCTCGACGTCGCGCAGGAACCGGTAGGCGGCGTCGAGTTCTTGCGCCTCCGCCTCCGCCAGCAGTTTGTATTGGGCCAGCTTGGCCAGGCCCGGAAGCGTTTGCGCGGTCTGGAGAAAGGGCAGCTTTCCCGCGTGCAGAATTTGGAGCGACTGCAGGATGAATTCAATCTCCCGGATGCCGCCGCACCCCAGTTTGACGTTGCGCTCCAGTTCGTCCGCACCCACGACCTCGGTTTCAATCCGGTCCTTGACCGCGGCGACTTCCCGGAGCACATCGGTGCTCAGTGAAGGCGGGTAGCGGAAGGGCTGGATCATTTCCAGGAACTCGGCCGCCAGACTCTCGTCGCCGGCGACGGGCCGCGCCTTGATGAGCATCATGCGCTCCCAGGTCTGGCCCCATTCCGCGTAGTAATTCTCGCAACTTTCAAGCGCGCGGCACAATGGGCCGGCATCGCCTTCGGGGCGCAATCGTAAATCGACGCGATACAACATTCCGTCCGGTGTCACGCGGGAGACTTCGGCGCAGAACGCCTCGCCGAGCTTGTTGAAAAACTGGTGGTTCGACATCACGGCGCGCTGCGTGCTTTTCTTCCCCGGCGGGTCCTTGAACACTTCGCCTTCGTCGGCATAGAGAAACAACAGGTCCACGTCGGAACTGTAATTGAGTTCCTGTCCGCCCAGCTTGCCCAGGCCCAGCACACAAAACTCCGTCGGCTGCCAATTCCCTCCGGGATCCTGATGATACGGCTGGCCGAACCTTTCGGTGAACTGTTGCCGGCAGAGCCGCTCGACCGCAGCCAGGCACACGTCCGCCACGTCCGAGATTTCGCGGGTGATTTCAACCACGTTGCCGGGGCGGGCCAGGTCGCGCGCGGCGATGCGCAGCATTTCGCGCTGCTGGAAGCGGCGGAGTTCCGCCAGGACGCCGGCGTAATCGCGCGCCTCGAGCTTTGGTTTCAGCCGGCCCTGGACTTCGCGTTGGAAGCCTTCCGCCCGGCGGGGAAATTTGAGCGATTCGGTTTCCAATACGGGCAGCCAGTCGGGATGCGCGACCAGCAGATTGCCCAGCGCCGTGGAACCGCCCAGCACGGCCACCAGCGCGCGCCGGGATGCTTTGGATAATTTTCCCAGCCGGGGACCGGCGCCGGCCTCGGCGAGCAGGTCGAGGAAGTGCCCGACCCGGGCCGCGTCGGCGGAAGCGGCCGCCAGTTTCTGCCAGTCCGGTTTTTTCATGCGACAGGCGCGTCAGTTTTGGGAACGCGCGTAGATTTCTTCAACAAAATCAACCGCCTTGCGGCATAATGGCTGCCAGTCGAGTTCGGTTCGCACCCGGGCGGCGGATTGGCTGGCGTGGACCTGCCAGTCTCCGGACGGTTGATCCAGCCAACTGATGATTTTTTTTCCGAAATCCTCACCGTTGAATTCTGAAAATCGCACCAGCGGATCGTTTTGAAAATAACTGCGGATGCTTTTGAGCGGCGTGCAGACGGACGGCAGTCCGCTGGCCACGTATTCAACGACCTTGGCCACAAAGGCGCAGTGCGTGCCGGCGGATTCTTCATACGGCACGATGCCCACGCTCGCGTTGACGAGATGTTTGGAAACCTCGGCATACGGAGTGAAGCCGGTTGCCTCGAATTTGAAATCCGGAATGGCCTGCGCGCGTTGCAGAAATTTTTCCAACCCGGCGGTGCGTTTGCCGACAAAGCGGAAAATCGTCCCCGGTTTTTTCGCCACCACCAGCCGGATGGCATCAAACGCAATCCGGCCGAGGTGATGCGCATCGAACGAACCATGCATGACAACCACCGGCGGCCCGCCCGGCGCCGGAAGCTGCCGTCGCAACGGAAACGCCTCCGCGTCGTAGCCGAAATAAATCGGGCGTATTTTTTCACGCGGATAGCCGCGCGCCGCGAGGCGCTGCGCGAACTCGTCGGAGATGGCGCAGACGCCGTCCACGTTGTAACGCACCGGCAGGGAAATTTCGTAGCGCATGAGCGCGCGCACGGCCGATTGGGGCGCCACATAACCCGGCCACGTTTCCATGAAGCCCGTGAGCAGGTCGGGGAAATTCATGACCACCGGCACGCCGAGCTTGCGCTTCAATTGTCCGGCGGCAACGGCGGAAATGGCGTGTTGTGAAAAAAGGAGATCAAATTTCGCCGCCCGCGCGGCGGCGGCCACCAGGCGTTCAAGAAAAAACGGATACGCGAGGTATTTGATATTGCGAAACTTCGCGTAACGGTCCATCGGCCAGGCGGTGAAGGGATGGAACTGGATGCCAAATTTCTTCCGCACCCTCTCCGCATCGGCAATCTGCGGGCAAAAAACGTGGACCTCGTGACCCCGCCGGACCATTTCCTCGACCAGATAAACGGCCTCCGCCGAGCCCCCGCCAGAGGGCGGATAGAACGGTTCGTGAGTCAGGAAGGCGATGCGGATCGCAGATTGAGGTTGGCTCACGCAACGACGCTATAAAATTTCAAGCAAGCCGTTCAATCACAATTCGCTTCGAAATGGCGGCAAAAAGTTTGACAACTGCGGCGGGAACTTTAGATTGCGGGTCCTCTGGATGGGGTCGTAGCTCAGTTGGTAGAGCGCCTGAATGGCATTCAGGAGGTCAGGGGTTCGAACCCCCTCGGCTCCACCATCCCAAACCAGAATTCCCCGATGTGGTGAAAGATCACGCCGCGTTCGGCTCCAGGCGATGTGGAGTGCCTAAAATCAATCCTGCCGGGGGCGTCAATGCAGGATGGATTCCCGGTAGCATTTGGCAGACATCCCGGTGGAGCGCTTGAAGGCAATGCAAAAGCTGTTGATGCTTCGGTAGCCGCACATCCGGGCCAGGGTTTCAATTTTGTTGCCGGATTCCGCGAGCAGTTTTTTGGCGCGTTCGATGCGGACGCGTTGCAATTCCTGCCCGGGCGTGCGCCCGATGTGTTCCAGAAATGCCTTGTGCATTCCGCGCCGGGACATGGCGGCAACGGTAACCAGATCCCTGACACAAATGGGCTCGTGACAGTGTTCCCAGATAAAGCGCAGGCTTTTGGCCACGCCCCGGTGTTTGATGGCGAGAATATCACTGCTCCGGCGGATCACCATGCCTTTGGCGGGGATCCGGAGGGGAACCTTGGGCGCTGGTTGCCCGCTCATCAGCCGGTCCAGCAATTCGGCCCCGCGATAACCCAGGGTTTCCAGGTTGGTGTCCACGCTCGAAACGGGAATGCGCATCGCATCCGGCGCCAGGAGGTAATCCTCCGCGCCGACAATCGCCACCTGATCGGGAATGGTGATGCCCAGGTTTTCGCAGGATTCCAGAACGTCCATGGCCTGCTGGTCGTTGGCGGCAAAAACCGCCAGCGGTTTGGGCGCGCGCTTCATTTCCGCCGCCAGCCATTTGCGTTTGCGTTTCCATTCTTCGCGGCCGGAGGCAAAATCCGGCGACCGATGCCAGCGCAACCAGGTGCAGTCACGGCCCGCCGCTTTCAGCACGCTGACAAATCCTTCGCCACGTTCCTCGTAGGACCAGTTATCGGCATCGCTGTAAAACATGAAGTTGACAAACCCGCGGGAAATAAAATGGTCGGCTACGAGCTGGGCCGCATGGACGTGATCTTCCAGCACGCGGGGGAATTTCAACTGGGGGCGACGCAGGCTGAAATCCACCGTGGGCTTCCGGGTGGACTGCACAAATTCGGCGAGGTCATCTCCGGCCCCCAGCCAGGCAAGAACCCCATCACCCTCCCAGCCCCAGGGAATGACCTTCTCCCTCGCCAGATCGGCATACAAATGCCAGCCGTGTTCCTGGGCATATTTTTCAATGCCCTGATGCAGGCGGTAATCGTACCACCCCAATGCCAACAGCACCCGTTTTTGTTTTTTTGGCATGGTTTGTACACCTATTATAAACCGAGCGGGTTGTTTTTCAAGAGGTTCTTTGAAAAAAGTGCACTTTTAAAAAGCAGCTCGTCGGGAGGCGATCCGTCCAAGACAAGTTGTACGTTGGAAAAATCCATCAACCCGGTTGATTGGCTCCAAAGCCGGGTTGTTTCAATTCAATGATGGCAACCACAACCGTGGCCGCATGACTCATCCTCAAAATCCGTTTCCCCGGGGACGCGGCCCTGTTCGAGCGTCTTGGAAATGTGCTTCTGAATCGAATGCCGGATTTGGTGCAGATCTTCCCGTGCGTCCAGAAAACCGCGCGCCATGGGATTGGCCAGCAGCACTTCGCAATGTTTCTCGAACTCGGCGATTTCTGTGCCGTCCAATGACACGGAGTTCCACTGTTTTTCCTGTCGCGCCTGGCCTTTGGCCATCAAGCTTTCGTATTGACCGCGGGCTGCTTCATTGGACAAAAAAACATTAATCCGCTGGCGGGCGGCGCGCAGGATTGGCAGGTCAAATTTGAATCCGTCGGATGCCGATGCGGGTCTGCTCCCGATCCGCCGGGCTGCACTGCTCGATCAATTCCGAATGTACCCGATATAGGCTGGGCTATTGCGGCGACCAAAGTTTCGGGTTCATCACGGCCGATACACCGAGCGGTAGAACTGATTCGGGTAATTCGTCGCTTGCAGATCGGTGACCTGCCACTGGCCGCCAAGGTCGGCAATATTGGTACTGATGGTCGTCCAGACCACCGGCGGTGTCAGATTCGTTGTCGCCTCCACCTGATACGTGTAATTGGCAACGCCGACAAAGTTCAGGGTGACACTGCCATTGCCGTTGACGGCCACGCCGGCGACGGAATTGGTTGCCGGCGGCCCAACGAGGATACTGATGATGCCGGGTGTATTCCCGCCAAAGCCATCCCCCACCGTGTAATCAATCTCGTCGGTCACATTGTTGGCGTTGGCGTAATAAACGGTGCTGCTGTCGTAGCTTACCGCCGCTCCATTGGTGCTGCTGATGGCGCCGGTCAACGCCAGCGGATCGCCGTCCACATCGCTCCAGTTGGTCGCCAGGTTGCCCGCAATCGGGATGTTCAACGGACTGCCCGCCGGACGCGAATAAGTGGCCGGGTTGGCCACCGGAGCCGTGTCCGTGTACGTGAGGGTGGCGACGGAACTGGTCACGCTGCCGGAACCGTTGCTCACCACCACCGTGTAATTGCCGCCATTGGTCCGCACCGCGCTGGCGATGCCGCAGCTGTTGCCGGTTGCCCCGGCGATGGGCAAGCCGTTCTGGTACCATTGATAGGTCGGATCGGGTATGCCCGTGGCGCTCACGCTGAAGCTTGTGGATTGGCCATAGCTGACGGTCACATCCGCCGGCTGGCCGGTGATGTTCGGCGCCATTTGTGGCGCCCAGCCATACAACCAGTTCGTGGCATTTTCCGCCGCCAAGTAGCGCGGATCCCCAACCGTCAAATTCGTAAGGCCCAACACTACCGGATTACCGTTCGTATCCGTGTTCCCGTATTCCCACATTAAATAATTTGTCATAATTTGGTTCACACTGAAATTTCCTGAGAAGTTGGTAACCCCATATTTGTTGGTATCAATCTGACAGCCGATGAACGACACCAATCCGCCAGGAGTACCATTAAGATCTTCGCAGGAAACAACTGAGCACCGTGGGTCTGCCAAAATTTGGCAATTCACATAGTCAATACCATTGGCCGTATAATTGCCGGCCGTGGACATGACAGGAGGGTTCAGCCAAAGATTTGTTGCATTGGAAGCACCGTAGTCCGTCCGGGACGCGGTCAGATTGTAATTGTTCGTGGTGTAAATGTTGGTGACCGTGTAGAGCAAACAATTGGTGAAGAAAAGGTTGCCCCCGCCCCAAACGTAGTCATAGTTGCCCTTGATCGTACAGTTATAGAAATATCCATGGGATTGGGGAGCACCGTTGGCCAGGATCGTATCCTGGAGACTGAGCACAGTACAATTGTTCATAATGAAGCGGGCCATTCCCGATTCAATCATCAACGCTTCAGCCTGTGAACCGCCTTGCGGAGTGCTGTTCCAAAGCGTCAGATTGTCAAGCTTGATATCGTTCGCGTACACCTTGAAGGACATGCGGGAATGCGTGCTGCCGGAGCCTGTGGCAATATTCGCATTGTTGCCGTAACTGATAATTGTCCCGGCACGACTCTGGCCACGCAAGGTGATGTTGCTTTTTGATGCAATGTCCACAATTTCCACGTAATTGCCGTTGTTGATGTCGATCAACGTGTAATTGTTATTGTTGAGCGGGATGGAATCCACAGCCCCCTGCACGGTGGCAAAGTCGCCATTCCCACCGGCATCCACCACCAGATTGGTGGGGTTGGCCGGGCCGGCCGGCTTGGTGGTAAAGCGCCACGCATTCGTGTCGGAGATGCCGGCGTATTGCGCGCCACCACTGTCATTCACGATCCCGGAATCCAGTGTCACGTAGTAAGTCTGATTGGAAGTCAGCACGCCCGAATGCGGATAAATCGCCGCCGTGGCACCCGTGATGATGACCGGGAAATAATTGAAGGCTGTGCTGTCCCCTTGGAACGGGCTGTGCGCCTGGATGTTGTTGGTCAGATAAATCCCCCTACCCGAGTTGAGCGTGCTGACAATCACGGTGTTGGAACTCATGTCAATCGTATCCACCAAGGTGGAACCGACGGCGTTATAGATTCGGATCTTGCCGCTGTTGACGATCGAAACCGGCCCGTTAAAGGTGATGTACAACGGCGTGTCATAACACACGCCGGTCGCCCCGTTGGCGGGTGCCAGCGTGGTCGCGGCGAGATTGGTGGAAACAACGGTGAGCCTGACGACCGAGCTGGTGGCCGGGCCGGCAATATTGGTTGCCACGAGGTAATAGTTGGCAACATCCGAACCCTGCGCGTTGACGATGGTCAGCGTGCCGCTGGTCTGTCCCGAGATGCCCACACCATTCTTATACCACTGCAGTCCCGGCGCGGGAATCCCGGTGGCGCCGGAGACGAAGCTGGCAGTATCGCCGACATTGACCGTCAGGTTCGTTGGTTGCGGACTGATGGCCGGCGGCACATAGACTGTCAGCGTCGCGCTGTTCGTACACGTGCCGGCGACGTTGCTGGCAACAAGGGAATAGGTGCCTTGATCGGCTGGGTTCTGGGCGTTGGTGATCGTCAGTGAAAGACTCGTCGAACCGGAGATATGAACGCCGTCGTCGGTCAACGGGGTGGTGCCAAGATACCACTGATATGTGGGCGCCGGCGCACCAGCGGTCAAGGTGGCGGTCAGCGTGGCATTGTTGCCGGCAATGACCGTCTGGTTGGCCGGCCCGGAAAGGGACGGCGGCGTTACTGCGACATGGACGTAAGCGAAAAGGCTCGTGACCGAGTTGTAGTTGTTGGTAATTACCACGCTGTAATAGCCGTTATCGGATGACGAAGCACTGGAAACAGAATACGAACTGCCGCTGGCCCCCGAAATCAGCGTGGTCGTCGTGCCCGGGTTGTTGGTGTCGGTGGTTAGATACCACTGGTAGGTCAGCGGCGCAGTTCCGGTGGCAGTAACGTTCAACGAAAAAGCCTGTCCGTCCACTATGTTGACACCTGACGGCTGGCCGGTAATTGTCACCTGGGGCGTTACCACCAGATTGATCTGCCCGGGTGTGCTGTCATTGATCGTGTAAGAACCATCAATCGCCCCTCCCACAATCACCGGGGTCGAATTAAACGATCCGGATTTCGTTCCGGTGTAGGCAATCAACGTATTGGTTACCGGCTCCAGCGCTGCGCCCAACACACTGATGGCAATCGTGCAATTGGGCTGGATGGTCAGATTGCCCTGGACTTGCAGCAAATCACCGGCGACAGAGTTTGATTCCTCAAAGAGATTTGTCGAGCCGCTTTCCAAAACGAGGTTGGTCGCCAGAGTAAGCGTGCCGATGCTGGCGCCGGGTGAAATTGTGCCGCCGCTCTTGATGTCCACATCGCCCATGATTGTGCCCGTGCCGCCCAACACGCCGCCATAAACCGTCACATTGCCCGCGTTGAATGTGGTCGTGTCATAAGTATTGGTGCCATTGACAAGGAGCGTGCCGTTGCTCACCACGGTGAGGCCGTTGAAATAGTTGCTGCCCGTGAGCACCAGCTTGCCGGCGCCGATCTTGGTGAGTCCGCCCAAATTGCCCATCAATCTGCCGGCGGTAACGCCCACGATCTGGATGCCGTCGGAATTGCCAATGTTGCCGGCCGCCGTGAGCGTCGTGCCGGAATTGCTGACATCAAACGTTCCGCCCAGACCGTCAAGCATGATCGCTCGGGTGTCCGTGACGTCGGTGCCCGTGTAGCGCAAGGTGCCACCGGTCATGATAATGGGGCCGCTGGCCAGTTCGCCCATGCTGCCGACCTCCACGACGCCGGCGTTGAGGTAATTGGTGCCGGTCATGTTGTTTACGCCGTTGATGATCAATTTGCCGGTGCCGGACTTGGTCAGGGAGGAGGCCGACGTGTTGTCAGCCAGCGTCGAACCGATGGTCAGGTCCCCCGAAGCGTATTGCTGAACGATGAGATCAGCTCCACTGCCGCCCATGAGGGTGCCGCCGGTGATGGCCGTCGCGCCGCTGCCGGTGACGAGCAGGCCGCCGGAAGCCAGCGTCAGCGCGCCATTCAGCGTGACGGTTGAGGCGGCGGTGAGTTTTAATGAATTGATGCTTGTGCCATCGCCAACCGGGGACGGGCTTCCGCTTAAACTCACGTTGTTGACCGCCGCCCAGGTCGTTGGATCTGTGCTGATGGTATAAGCGGAATACGGTGCCAATGTGGTGCCAACCGCCCAATCGGCTGAATTCAAGGTGGCCCATCCGCCCAGGATGCCGTTGTTGTTCGCGGTGGTCGTTGTAATGGTATTCAGATAACCACTCCCTGTATTCGTATTGATATCCAAAGTGCCGCCAACCTGTCGCGCAATCGCCGTGAGCGCGATGGCGCCGTTCGCCGCCGTTGCTCCGGCACCCGTCCATGAAATGACCGCAGAAGCGCCCGGGTTGACCGTGGTGGCGGTAATCTTGCTCTCACCGCCGGCGGCAGCTCCACTGCCATTGGTCAAAATCAGTGTCCCGCCAGCGAAGATGAGCGGTCCGGTGATTTTGCTGGCCGTTTTTTCCACGGACTTGTCGAGAACCAACAGTCCGGCATTCAAAGTCACGTTGGAGTAACCAACGCCGGTGCTGTACATTTGATTGGTGATGGTCAGTGTGCCCGCTGTGGACTTGGCGAGGGTGCACATTACGTACCTGCCAACCCCTTTTCCCCCTCCCACCAATCCGCTGCGGGCGTCCAGGTTGGTCATGATCGTGATGCTTAAACCCTGCATCTGCCCCCCGTTGTCCATCACGATCTTGGAAACCGGCAAATATTTCGAGCTGGAAGTGCCGAACAAAACACCGCCATTGAGGATCAGATTCTTGTTGCCGCCCAAAATGCCACCCGTGTTGGCTCCGCTGGTGAACATCAGTGTTCCATTGGCGTTCACAATCACGTCGCCCGGCAAGTAAACCCGGCTGTCATTGCCGCCGACCACCAGCCCGCCGTTGTCTATAATGGTCGCACCGTTGTAGGTGTTGTTGCCGCTGGGACCATTGGTTAGCCAGCCACCGCCTTCCAGGGTGTAACCTGTGCCGGCAAGATATGAATTCAACTGGAGGCCCGTTCCGGCGGCAACAGAGATGGTCGGATTGCCGACGAGCGTCAACGTATTTCCACTGATGGTGTAATAGCCGCTGCCAGCGGGATTGTTGGTAATGTTCGCAACATTAATCGTGCCGCTTCCCACACTTATGGTTCCAGCCGCGCCACTGCCCGCCCCAAAGACCGCGTTGCCGGGCGTCGTGTTGTCCCAGGCAACATCGGTGGTGCCGTTCCACCAGTCGGCGGTTGTGGTATCCCAGTTGCCCGCGCCATCCTGGGCGCCGGTCGTGCCAGTATTGCCATCAAAAATCAGTGTGGCCGCTGGTGACCAAGGCACGATTGCCAGTTGGGCAAGCAAAGCCAGGACGACGAGAGTGAATAGTTTCGTTGTGCGCCGACGGGCACAGGTTGTGGATTGGTACATAAAATCAGGGAGGCGGACGGTTTGATTCATAAGCGTTTCCAGTTGTGATTTATTCTGTTTCGAAAATTACTGCAGTCTATGGAAGTCATGCATCTGGCGACATTGTTTACACATATTCCAAACCACACCCTCGCCTCACTCTCACATCAATGCAGAGCTGGTACAAAAGCCGGTTTTGGTCGTTATTGCTTCATCATGCCCAAACTTCCGGATTTGCCTAGCTGCACAAATGTATGGTTTTTGGGGTGGGATTTCCCCGAAGGAATTCGCGCTTTGAGCCACTGAACCGAGTCACAGTTCCTGGGAGGCTGGCGTCTTGCCGGCGAGTTCCGGTTTTTGCTCCCGACTGGCCGGCAGAACGCCGGCGCTCCCAGGAGCTTCATGGACAGTGAGAAGCCTGGCCGCGCCCTTGGCACTCGTTCAAAAGCAGGCTTCCAAGGCTGACGGCAGGAAGCGCATCCTTGCCCCCGGCACCCATAAAATACGCGGACCAGGTGTCCGCTCTCCCGGTTTCATTCCGCTTTGGCCGATTTGAACTTCAGCGCCGCTTCGGTGCGGGACCGGACGTGCAACTTGTCATACACATGCCGCAGATGCCAGCGAACCGTCCCATCGTTGACTCCCATGCGGTGGGCGATTTCCTTGTTGGGGAAACCCTGGGCCAGCAGTTCGAGGATCTCGCGCTCGCGAGGCGAAAGTCCTTCCACTTCCGCTGCCACCGCCAGCGGTTCCTGAAAGGAGGCGATGACCTTGCGCGCAATATCCCGCGACATGGGCGCGCCCCCCTGCCGGACTTCACGGATGGCGGAAAGAAGCTCTTCCGGCGTGCATCGTTTCAACAGGTAACCGCACGCGCCAGCCCGCAGCGCCTTGAATATCCTTTCGGTGTCCTCGTACACGGTCACCATAATGATGTGGAGCGAAGGGAGCAATCGTTTGAGCTGGGCGGTGCATTCAATGCCGGAGAGGTTCGGCAGTTGAATGTCCATCAGCACGATTTCGGGTTGATGCCGCGGGATGGCCTCCAGCGCCTCCTCCGCTGTCGTGCAGGCACACACACAACGGCATTCCGGATCCGCCTGGACAAACTCGGTCAGGCTTTCACGGATCACCTTGTTGTCTTCAACTATGGCAATTCGGGTCATAAACGCTCACTTCGACGGCACATGGAACCGCACGGTGGTGCCCTGTCCGGCTTCGCCGGCAATTTCAAACCGCCCGCCAAGTTTTTCAATGCGCGACCGCATGTTGTCCACTCCGTCCATTTCCCCGGTCCGGGCACCCAATGGCAGACCGCGCCCATTATCAGCAATGACGAGATGCAATTCCCCCTGCCCAATCTGAATGCCCAGGCGGACTTCGGTGGCTCCGGAATGGCGCACCACGTTATGGAGCGCCTCCTTGAAGGCCAGAAACAACTGGTGCCGATGCCGGGAGTCCATGACTTGATCCGCCGGTCCGGCAGGGCCTTCCAGCCGCCAGGTGATGTTCGCCAGTCCCAAAAAACGATCCGCGTAAAGGCAGAAATAGCTGACGAGCGATGCCAGCGAGTCATGGGCGGGATTCATGGCCCAGACGATTTCATCCAGGGCGGCGACCATCTCCCGGGCTTTGTCGCCGGCCTGTCCCAGATACCCATTTCGTTTTTCATCGGAAGTGGAAGCGGATTTTGCCCTGGCCGCCAGCATGCCGAGTTCAGTGATGCCCGAGCCGAGTTCATCATGCAGGTCATGGGCAATGCGGGCGCGCTCCTGTTCCATCGTCCGCTGGTGTTCGACGCGCTGGCGGTTTTGGATCTGGATTTCCAGTTCAGCCGTGCGCTTCTCGACCTGCCGGTGAAGCTGCGTGATCCACAACGCCATGACGGTCAGCGCACAGGTCAGCACGCCCACGGCCACCAACAACCGTTGCAGCGTCCACCACGACGGCTGCGAGAGCACCTCGATGTCCGCCGGCGAATGAACCAGCAAATCAAAGGGAGCCGCGTCGTCGCCGAGTGCCCGGTTGCCGCCTTGGGCCACATACACACCAACCAGGGCGAGCCGGCTGCCAATACGGGGCGGCGGCGGCGAAACCTGCTTCACATTCGCGCGCGCCAAAAATCTCCATGACCCGGACTGGATTTCCAGCACCTGGTTGGTGGGTGTCGCTCGGGAGCTCACCAGCCATCCTTCGATCCTCACCCGGGTTGAATCATAAATCGCGCTGGGCAAATCGTCGGGGGACAGGTTTTGGGGCTTCGGCAGGGCGGCGTGTCCGGTCTTGCGCGCGACCGCCTGGCGTAAAAGCGGCGCGGCCCCGCTCAATTCCGGATAGCCCACCACCTCCACCTGATCGCCGGTATGCAGTTCGACCGGTCGCCTCAAGGTAAACCGCACACCGTTGGTGTCATCCATCATGAAATAATCCCACCCTCGCATATGCAGGATCTGCCCCGACACTTTCACCCGCTGAAAAGCGTTGGCTTGCGGATCGAAAAGCGTCAGTTCAGCCGCGCGCTTTCCCGGCGCGGAAAATTTATCCGGCAACGCGGGCTGGTCCACCATGATGGAGTCAACATGCATGCGAATGTGACCCAACTCCAATTGGCGGGCGGCCATGTCCCAGGCCACAAAGAGGCATCCCCGCACCCGGATAACGGCATCCTCGTAATTTTCCAAATTCTCGAAATTCGTGCCGACCAGCCACAAATCCACCCAAAGCACCCCGCCAGGGGTGCGCAAGGTCATTTTTGACCAACCATTGGGATAGCCGGCCGGATGGGGGACAGATTGCTCGACAATACCTCTGATTTCGACCCACTGATCATCAAGACTGCCATTCATCAACTGGTCCCAGGTCGGTTGGATGGGATCGGGCAGGCTTCCCAATCCCAGGAGGTTGACCTGGCGCGCCCGCACAATCGGGGCAAACGAGCCCTTGTCCGTTTTACCTTCCACTTCCAAATAGGTGCCGACTTGCGGCAGTTCGGAAAGGATTGCCGGATCCTCAACCACATAAACCGAACGGGTGGCGTCTTGCACAATGAAGGCAGGCCGGTTCGTTATGACGCAGATAACCACGCCTTTGATTTTGACCGGGGCCCCGCGCTCCGCTTCCTCCCGTTTCATCTGGTTGACGGCGGCGGCGGTCGTCAGCAGAGGAAACGTTGCCCGGTTCGCATTGGCATCTCCATTGGCATTGCGATTGGGCGGGGTTTCAATGAACTCAATCTCCTTGAGACTCGGCACCAGAAGCACACCGGGGATCTTTTGCCCGGTGATGGTGAAGGTGCTCTGGCAAAATCCCACAGCGCGAATCCGGTTGTTTAAAAGCGGCATTGAAGGTGATGGCGAACCGTCCGCAATCTCCACCCGCATCCGGTCGGCCCCGGCACTCAGTTCCAACTCCACCCCGGCCGGCTGCTCATTTACAAACGTCACCTTCCCCTCCACTGCCACCCATTGGCCATCTTCCCCATCGCGCAACGTCTGGCCAATGACGATCTGCCGCGGTTTGGGAAAGTCCGCCCGTCCGATTATCTCCAGCCGTAACGATGGTTCGCCAACGAATAATTGACTGCCTTTGGGGATGCCATTGTTGTCCACCACCGGCTCCTTGGCGCCAAGCCGGAAGCCGCCCCCGCTTCGGGCGATGGTGCCGTTGCCCTCCACGCGCACCCGTTGTCCCGGCTCGACCGGCTGGCCGCCCAGGTCCATTTCCAATTCCACCGCCCCGGTTTCATCCTTCAAAACAAATCGTCCCTGCGCCGTATTTGCCCACCAGACGCTCCCTTCCAGACGGATGGAGTATCGGGCGTTTACGCCCCGGGAACTTAACCGCCGCAACTGCGCAATGTTGGCCACCAGGGGAAACGAAGACGCCGCCGGCTCCTGGCCCGTCGCGACGAGGCCGGTCACGATTGAGATGACCGCCACCATCAGGCAGCAAATGCCCGCCATACGCCACGGACGGGCAAAGGGAATGGCGTGCATGGAGATAGAGTAAACGATCGCCGCAGATCTTTGAATCATTAAACGGCGGTGGCGGGAAAACCGTTTCCAAGTTCAACCGGTTGCCGGGTTGAAATTATTCTCCTTGAACGTTTGCCTTGGCCATGGCCACCGCACTGTCACTGGTCGCCGGCGCGCTGGTCCGCGAATCGGCGCGGGCCACGATCTGGTCATTTACCACAATGACCGCCCGCAACTGCGGCGTATTCCGGACCGGCCCCGAATACACCGGCGAGGTTGCTGAAGGCTCGGTGTCGTCGGTGGTGTAATGGATTTTATAATCCGGCGCCCGGCTGCCATCGGGTGCCGCCGCCGCTGACAGTATCCGGGTCTGGTCCTTTTCATTTGCCAGACAAATGGCATAAACCACGCAGCGCGGCCTGGTGATGTCACTGCCCACCAGAATCGTGGCAATCCCCGCTTCACTCATGATGGGATTGTCCCCCGCCAGTTGCGCCGGGCCGGTGGTGCCGAAGAAAACCGGCACCCGGCCGGTGGGAATGAGCGTCCCGGTCTTGTCCTGCAGGCTGGCATGGCAAAACGTCATGTCCTTGCCGCCGGCAAAAGTCCGGTCGCTCAAATCAAAGTCCAGAGCCAGCCCGTCGAGTTCTCCCGGCGTGCGGCGTTCGCATCGCGCCACCTCGCGTCCGCCGAGATAGCCGACGGCCTCCAGCGTGCCCGGCTGGAAGCGGCCGGGTTTGAAAGTGAAGGGCGCATGTTTCAGGTTGGAGGACGCGCGCGAGGTGTCGGGCCGGCGCCGTTCCACCAGTTTCCCGTTCAAATAAAGGGCCACTTCCTCGCAATTGCTGAAGACCCGCACCTCACGCGGGGAATTGGCCGTCCAATAGTTCGCGATAAACAGCACCGGTCCCACCGCCCGGCCGGCCACCCGTTCACCGGCATCACGCTGACTGCGGAAAAACCAGTAGCTGAACTTCGGCAAACGAAAAATGTCCATCACGCCGGACGATTCCAGGTCCGGAGCGTAACCGCGATTGTAGTCGAACATGACCCAGGCGCTGTCGGCGAACGCCGTCGTCCGCAGGTTGTCGTTGTGCGCCTCCTGGAAATTCAGGGCCTGTTGCAGCAGCCGGGCCTCGCCATCCCCGCGCAATTGGCGGCTGCTGCGCTCGGCGGGTTGCAGGTCCTTCCACTTTTCCTGCTCCAGTCCCGCATTCTGGGCGTAATATTCCCAGTCGCCGTATTCGCTGATGAGACAGGGCCGGTCCTTGACCTGGCGGCAGCCGCCATGCTGGCGGGCCTGGAGGAAGACATCGTAACCGTCCTTCCAGCCGCAGGTGTAGCACTGGTCGCCGGGATATTCCTCGTGGGCGATGGCACTGGCCTGCGCGATGAACGCGGCGGGCATGTCGCTCTCATTCAGGGAAACCTCCCAGAGCATCACGCACGGGTGATTGCGGTCGCGCCGGACCAGTTCGCGGCATTCCTGATATTTCAACTCCACAAAGGCGGGGTCGGGATTAAAATATTGCCAGCCCAGAATGCTGTCCATGACCACCAGCCCCAGCTGATCGCAGGCGTCCAGAAAGGCGGGCGATTGCGGATAATGCGACAGCCGGACGTAATCGAAGCCGGCCTCCTTGATTTTCAATGCATCGCGATACTGCACGTCATCGGAGAGGGCGTTGCCCAGGTAGGGATATTCCTGGTGCCGGTTGACGCCGCGCAGGAACATTTTTTCGCCGTTGATCCAAAAACCGTCCTTGGTGATCTGAATCCGCCGGATGCCGATGCGCGTCTGTTCCGTGTCAACGGCCTTCCCCTGTTCGATCAACTCCGACCGCATCTGGTACAGGCTGGGCGACGGCGGCGACCAGAGTTTTGGGTTTGAAACTGGAATCTCCTGGGTGATCTCCCGGTCCGATCCCGCAGCTAACGCCTCGGGCGCCGTTTCCGCTGAAGCCACCGCCTGCCCATTGGCGTCGAGCAGGATCGTTCGGACAGCAAAGGTGCGCAGGGTATTATCGTCATTCTTCACCTGGGTCCGGACGTTGATTGTCGCTTGTTCCCGGGACACGGCGGGGAACGTCACAAACACTCCGCCTCCGGCGGTTTTGCCGGCCAGATTGGGATCGGTGATGTGAAGCTTGTTTTTGACGATGAGATGGGCGTCGCGATAGAGGCCGCTATAAAGATTGAAATCCAGGTCCACCAGTGGCTTGGGCCCGGTCACCGGGTTGTCGCGATTATCGAGGCGGACCGCAATGACGTTCGTTTCACCAGGCCGGGCGAAAGGGGAAATGTCCATCACGTAGGGCAGATAACCGCCCATGAATTTGCCGGCAGACCGGCCGTTGACCCAGATTTCCGCCGCGTTCATTGCCCCATCGAATTGGAGGATGATTTCCCGGTCGCGGGTTTCCGGCGGCAGGTCGAACGTTTTGCGATACCAACAAACGCCCTGCCACTGGCGCGCGCCCTGGCCGGTTACCAGCGATTCAATGCGGGCGGTATGCGGCAGGGTCACTGTCTCCCACGTCCGATCATCAAATTCCGGTTGTTGCGCCTGCGGCACTTCGGCCCGGACGAACCGCCACTGGGCGTTGAAGGAAACGGAGGCCGGGTCCGCCGCGTTGACGGACAACGCACCGCCGCTCAGCAGGACCACAAACAACCACAGCCGGCTGAATCGTATAAGTTGGTTTGTCCTGCTGGATGCCACGGTTGAAAGTTTCGACATCAGTTCGATTGCAAACGATAAAAGCGGCTTTGGCTGGAATCCACCGGGAGGGTGACGTTAAACCAGATTCCAGTGTTTTGAACGCTGTTCGGCACCAGCAACCAGGCTGCCGGTGACATCAAATTGGTCGCCGTCATCAATGACATTCCCGCCCCGCTCAACGGCCATTGCAGGGTCAGTGTCGCACCCGCCAGCCCGGGAGCCAGCGTGACCGGGGCCACCATTTCTCCGAAGGCGTTCGCCACCGGCAGGACATTGCCACCGGCATCGAAAAACGACGCGGTGTTGAAACCGGCTTCGTTGACTCTGTTGGCCTGCTGATACTCCGCCCCCCACCAAAAAATGCCGGCCCCCAACCTTCCGGGTACGGTTTTTACCACTTGGGCCAGCGCGGCCAGAAACCGGACCTGGCCGTTCGTGGTGCCTGGAATGCCGTAGATGTTGGTCGTCCAATAGGAGTTGGTCCAAGGGAACGCCGTTTCAGCGATGATAATGGGTTTGGCGTAGCGTTTGGCCGCATTGGTCAGACAGTTGGCCGCGTTGCTTAACGGCCCGTGAAAAAA
>JBKQOA010000044.1:0-15923 GCA_052145735.1 Limisphaerales bacterium | reverse complement strand
GGCGCGTCACTCCGTGCGCGCCGACGCATGCCATTTCACGACCGGCGCGCACGGAGTGACGCGCCCTACCGACAATAATCCGTGTCCATCCGTGTTCATCCGTGGTTCCAATTGTTTTTTTCAGGTTCATGACGGCATGATTTCCTTCAGCAGTCCGCCGGATTTCACGCCGTCCGCCGCCGTGGGCAGGACGTGCAGGTCGAGTCCCTCCGGGTTTGGCAGCTTCGCATCGCCGTCAATGCCGAGCAGTTCGTACATGCTGCCGATGAGGTCCACTGGATACACCGGCCGTTCCTTCACCTCTTCACCGCGTGCATCCGACGCACCTACCACGTGGCCGCCCTTGAATCCGCCGCCGGCCACCAAGGCAGAAAAAACTTTTCCCCAATGACCTCGCCCGCCGTTCCACGGCTCTTCCCACTGGACCTTTGGTGTGCGGCCAAATTCGCCGCAACACCAGATGATGGTGCTGTCGAGCAGTTTGCGGTCGGACAAATCCTGGAGCAACGTTGCCAGTCCCTTGTCCAGCTCCGGCAATTTGCGGCGCATCTCCTGGAAATGCTGCTTGTGCGTGTCCCAGCCATTGTAGTTGATGGTCACGTAGGGAACGCCTTTTTCCACCAGCCGTCTGGCGACCAGACACGACTGCCCGAATGTGTTCTTGCCGTACTGGGTCCGCAGTTCGTCCTTCTCCTGCGACAAATCAAAAACCTTTCCTGCGTCGCCCAAAATCAAGTCATACGCCTGTTGTTCGGCCTGGTCGGATGCCGCCAGTTGCGCGTTGCCCGGCAGGGCGTGCTCGAGCGTGTTCAATTTTTGCAGCAGCTCACGACGGTCCTTCTGCCGCTGTTCGGATATGCCGGGGGCGACGACGCCTTCCACCGCAAACGGCGTTTTGGCCGGGTCGCCGCCCGTGGCAAACGGCTTGTAACGCGACCCCAGAAAGCCCGCCTCGGAAAACCGCCCCTGCGGTCCGGTCAACACGATGTAAGGCGGAATGAGTCCCCGGTATCCGGCGTCGTATCCCTTGAACAGCGACACCACGGCGCCAATGCATGGAAAGACGTCGCGTCCGCCGGCCGGCCGGCCCGTCTGGACCATGTAGGATGCGGTTTCGTGGGCATTGCTGCCGTGGGTCATGCTGCGGATGAGGGAATATTTGTCCGCCTGTTTCGCCAGGAGGGGCAGCAACTCGCAGATTTTGATCCCGGGTACGTTGGTTTCGATGGGCGTTTTGAACGGCCCGCAATAATCATTTCCCGCCTCCGGCTTGGGATCGAACGTGTCCAGGTGGCACGCACCGCCCCAGAGCCAGATTTGGATGACCGCTTTGGCCCTGGCTGGCGGCGGCCCGGCGGCAAACGCCGGAAAATCCAACCGGCTGGCCAGCCACAATCCCGTCGCGCCCAGCAGGCCACGGCGCATCGCCTCGCGGCGGGAGATGCCGGCCAAATTATGTTTCGTTTTCATGTCTTCACGCTGCGTCCGCCTTCAGTGCCGGTAAAGGAATTCCGTGCTGTTGATCAACGCCCACGCGACGTCCAGCGCCGCCGCCCGGTTGTCTGCGCCGCCAGTCGGAAAATGTTCCAACGCGATCTGGAGTTCGTTCTCCGTTGGAAACCGCGAGAGAATCGCCAGGTAAAATCCCGTGACCACGTCGCGCGGATTGTCCCGGGTTTTGAGCAGGTACTTGAACTTCTCGCTTTGTTCGATCTTGCGCTGGATGTGGCTGGAATTCAGCAGGTGCAGCCGCTGGGAGGCGGTGGGATTGTTGTTGCGCTCCGATTCCAGGCCGGTGTCGCGCGGCGGCCGGCCGAACATTTCCAGGAACGAACTGGTGATGCTGCCGTCCGGCAGCGCAATCGAGCGTTCCTTTTCCGGAATGAACGTGAACGGCTCCGGAATGGAGCTGGAATATTTTTCCGTCGTCCCGGTGATCTCGCACAAGGCGTCCGCCAGCACCTCCGCGTCGAGCTGGCGCACCGGGTAAAAGGCGAAATTGGCCGCCGCCTCCGGTTTGGTGCTCCGGGGAATGGAAGACAACTGGTAGGTCTGCGAATTCAAGATCAGCCGGTAGAGCTGTTTTAAATCGTAATGCGACGCGACGAATTCCTTTCCCAGATACGCCAGCAGTTCGGGATTGCTCGGGGGATTGTCGGGCCGGATGTCGTCCGGTTCCTGGATGATGCCGCGTCCGAGCAGCCAGAACCAGACGCGGTTCACAATGTTGCGCGCGAACCAGGGATTTTTCGCGTCAATCAGCCAATCGGCGAACACCTCGCGCGGGTCGCGGTCGGGTGAAAACTTGACCGTCGTGCCGTCGGGAAACGTCGCCGTGGCCTGAGCGTTCGTCGAGGCGGGATTCCAGAACACGATTTCCTCTTTCCACTCCGCCGTGGTCTTGATGCTGACCTGCGAGAAAAACGCTGCCATGCCGGCCAATTGATTCGTCGGCCATTTGTCGGCGCGCGCGCCCATAAACGTCAACGCCACCGTTTGCGCGATACCTTTCGGATCGCGGTTTTGCATGGCGCGATAAAAATTGGCCTGGCCGACCTCGAAATTGCTGCCGCTGGCCGTGAGCAGGTCGCGCACGAACTGGTCGTAAGGCTGGTTCTCCGCGATGGCGCTTCGGATCCAGTGGTGATACGCCTGCGCCGCGTTGGGCCACAAATCAATGGGGAACTCCGCCTTCACCCGGAGCAGGTCACTCCACTTCATCGCCCAGTAATCCGCAAATTCATCGCGCGCCAGAAGCTGGTCAATAAGCTTGGCGCGCTTGTTCGGATCGCGGTCCAGAATGAAACTGCTCGCTTCGCGCGCGGCCGGCTGTGTGCCGATGACGTCCAGATAGGCGCGCCGGACAAACACCGCGTCGGAACAGAGATTGGCCGGCTGGATGTCCAGTTGTTTCAGCCGGCCGAAAACGATCTGGTCAATTTCACCCGCCGGTGCCGGTTTGGCCGGACTTTCATACGGGCCGGGCTGTGCTTGGACGTCAGCCGTTCCTGTGAGAACGGCCATCAGAACCAACACTGAAATCACCAATATTTTCACGACAAGCTGCGATGCAGCTAATTCCCTGCCCGCCCTGGCGTTGCCGGAACAGGAGTCACAACCATGATATTCGACGGATGTTATGACCGGTTGGTTACTGAAACATTAGCAAATTTGCCGTAACTCGAAGACTGGATGTTCCGTCATAATAAACAGCCACTGCCATAAAAGGAGATGTATATGCCTGTCGAAACCATGCCTGGCCGGAGTTCAATCCAGTCTTGGGCCGCGCCCGCGCGCATCCGCCGCCAGCACGGTGATGGACTGGACCTCGTCGTGGTCGAAGCCGCGCCCGTTTCCGAGCTGCATTTGACTGTGGGGCCGATGCCGGGCGAATCCATCAACGCCATGGCCAGGCGTCTTGCCGAAGCGTTGAACCCATGGAACGCCACGGTGGTGCGACAAATTGTTTTTGGTTCGGCGGCGGCATATTCGGCCACACTCAAAACCCTGCGCCAGGCGCTGGGCGATCCCGGATTGCCTGTCACTTGGGTGGATGGAGCCGGTTGCACCAACCATGCCATTGCCGGAATGCAAATCCACGCCATCACCGGCGCGCGTGTCCGGACCGTCGGTGACCATGGTGTGGTGACCCGGATTTGGGACGATGCGCTGGCCACCCGTTGCGTGGTCAACCCCATTTTGCCGGCGCGAACTTCGGCCACGGCGCTGGAACAGGCCCGCGAAGTTTTTGAACATCTTCAAACCGGCCTGGCTGCGGCGGGTATGACCATGAAAGACATCGTGCGGACCTGGTTTTATCTCGATGACCTGCTTTCGTGGTATGGCGAATTTAACCGCGTGCGGAACGACGTTTTCGCGCGCAATGAACTGCGACCACCCAGTCTGCCCGCCAGCACGGGCGTGGGCGGGCGCAATCCGCTGGGCGCCGCGCTGGCCGCCGCCGCGTGGGCCGTCCGCCCGCATGGTTCGGCCTCACAAGTAATGCATTTTGCCCCGTCGCCGGAACAATGCCCCGCATCTTCCTACGGGAGCGCCTTCAGCCGCGCGGTGGAAATCGGGTGCGCCGGATTCCGCCGGCTGCTGGTTTCCGGCACGGCCAGCATTGCGCGCGACGGAAAAACGGAACACCTCGGCGACACGCGGGCGCAAATCGAGCGCTCGATGCAGGTGGTGGCGGCCATCCTTGAATCACGGCGGATGACATTTGCGGACACCGCTTTCGCCACGGCTTTTTTCAAGCATTCCGCCGACGCGCCGTTGTTTGCGGACTGGCAGGCGCGGCATGGACTGCAAACCTTGCCGGTGGTCAGCACCAACTGCGACATCTGCCGGGACAATCTGCTGTTCGAGATCGAGCTGGAAGCCGTCCAGGCGGATGGGTGACTTTAAATATAACCACAACCGGAACAAACCTGGGAAGGGTGGGCAGTCCTCTGCCCGCCGCTCATCCGAAACCAATCCACGGCGCGCACGGAGTGACGCGCCCTACCAATGAAATTTCAGGTTCGGCCTTTGCGCCTCTGCGTCTTTGCGCCTTTGCGTTAAAACTCGCCGCAGACAAACCAAAAGGGATTGGCTGGTGATGGCCGGGGCGCATCATGCCCGCGAAGTCAGGATGGCGGGAAGGGACAAGGCTTTCGGACTTTGGGCCTTTTCCGGCAAAAGACAGCCAGTGACAAAGTGAGTTTGTCCGAATAATGTTTTTGGCCATGACATGAAGATGAACCGGAAACGTTGGTTGGTGCGCACTGCGGTTCTTCTGGCCATCGTCGCGGGTGTGATTCTTGTTCTGCCTTGGGCTGTTCGCCAGCGTCAATACTTGGCACGCAAGGCCTGGAAAGAGCAAGCCATACCGGAGATCGCCAAGCTCTCGAATGACTCCAAATGGGTGTCCGAAGAGATTGCACTCCTCGGTTCCGGGAGAATGACGGGGAGCGAACGCATCATCGCAGATCAGTGGCTAACCGACAGGATGATTCTCATGGCGAGTGGTGAGTGGTTGGTCTATAAGAGTCATTGCAGCGAAGCGCCTCCCCATCAGGTACTCGACATATTCCTGGCCAAAGGCTCAAACGGTAAATGGTATTACAGTACATGCCATTTCTGTGTCGGCATGTGTGCTCTGGTTATGATGCAGGATATGCCATCATACGATCTTGCTACTTTCGCCCGCCAATACCATCTGAAAGAGTTCGACGGTGTTTCGGATGAATGCTTACAACAGACGCAGACGTTTCCAGATACTGGCCAGACGCCTGCCCGGACATACACTGCCGACAGCCAACCGGGGCTTCCGGATCTGTCGCCTGTTCTGCGCGCCGCAGCCGCGGTCGTCAGTGTTGCTACGAATGCAGACCCCGACCTTAAAGGGCATTGTCTTGATCTCTATGCAGTCCGATACGAGCACCGGTTCCTCCCATCCGACAGACCGGCAGGCATTGCGTATATGGCAATCTACTGCGACAGCACATTGCGTGGTGGCAACGCCACGGGTATTGACATTGAGGTGCGGGACAATGTCGCAGACCTCAAATCGCAGAAGGGTCAACTGTTGTGGTCATGCCCGCTGGATGGAAAGCCCAGGGTTCCCGAGGATGTGCTTGTGCAGGTTGCCCGCGGAACACTCGCAAGTTTCTGGCCCAAGATCGACAGCAACCGCCTGTCTCTTGATGAGATCGTTTGCTGTGATCCCATGGGAGGGAACAAATATAGCGTCAGTTTCCGACTGGCCGCCCCCTTTATCGGGAAGTCCTCAACCGCGACATATACACCGATCGAAGTGGATGTCAGCACCAACGGAACCGTGGCAGAGAGTGAAGTCCGCTGGACCTCAAAGTGAGCACTAGAGATACAAGTGCACGGGAAGAAAGTCGGCCGACAAGTTGGTGCAGACGAACCGCCGTGCCAATTGATCCCGCCAGGCGGGACGGCTACTTCGTCGCCAGCAGTTCGTTCACCTTGGCCATCACCTTGAAAGCGTCGGCGACGTAGAGGACGTCGGCTTTGCCGCGGGCCCAGCCGCAATTCGGGTCCAGGCTGATGGCGCGGCGCTCGTTGATGAATCGCCAGCCGACGGTGTGCGGTTCCTCGCCGTGACAGCAGGTGCTCAAGCCCTTCGCATGCCGCGGCGTCGCGCCGGTCTGGCCAACCTGGTTTAGGTGCGACAAAAACGACAGCACCGCCTGTCCTTCGCCGCTCTGGTCCACCAGCGATTTGCTGCTGCCGAGCGACGCGCGGCTGAGCTGGAGAAAACCACGGATGTGTTTTTCCGCCTCCGGCACGTGCGTCTGGCCGTCGGCCTGTTTCTTCGTCCAGCCCGCGCCAGTGACGAACAGCAGTTCCGCGTCAGGCCGGATGGTTTGGGCGTCGGCCTTCGGTTCGCGCAGGCCAACGACCGTGGTGCGTTTGCCGGACTCGGTCAGATTCACGGTCACTGCTTCAACCTTGGCCGAACCAGCGCCGCATTCGCAGGCGGGCTGGCTGCCGGGATCAACCAGGATTAACCAGGGCCTCTGCGTCCGCGTTTGCGTGGCTTCCATGCGCTGGCGGTAATACCAGCGATTGACCCCGACACCCGGTGTCGGAGTTGCCGAAACGCCCGTCACGTGGGTGTCGACACGTCCGCCGAGGCGTTGCGCGACGCCGGGCAGCACGCGCGCCCAGCGCGACGTCGCTGGAGCGACGACAATCGTGGCTTGAGCCGATTTGCAAATGGCTTCCGCCGCCGCCGCATCGGACGCATAGCGCGACGAGGCAAAGTCCTTGCCGGCCACGCCAAAATATTTCGTGGCCGGGCAGGCGGCGATGGAATCCGCGGCCGCCTGGACGGTTTCGCCGACGAGGCCCACGACAAGGCTGGAGCCGGCGAGCGATTTGTTCAGGGTGCGGGCCGCGTGCAACGCTTCGCGGGCAGATTTGGCGAGCGAGCCGTCGGCTTCGGTGTGGGCGAGAACGAGAATGGTTTCCATAAATTGATTTTTATAGCCGTTTATTTGAATCGTCTGACTCCGCGCTTTCACAAGCGCGGCTACGTGCTATTTCTTGATCCACTCGACGATTTCCTTCGCGATGTCGTCGGGCGACTTGTCCTTCACGATTTTGGTTTCGCGCAATTGTTTCGGCAGCGAGACGCTCGCAAAGCTCAATCCTTCGCCGGCCAGCTTCACCGCTTTGGCCTTTTGCAACGCGGGCATTACGGTGCGCATGTTCACCATGCCGACCTGCGGATTGTTCTTGGGTTCCGGCAGGTTCCCGGTTGCCCAACCGAGCAAGGCCGGCGGGCCGGCGCACTTCGAACTCTGGTGTTTGCCGCCCTCGATGCGCTCCAGTATTTCCAGCGAACCGTCGGTGTTGACCTTTAACTCATCCACGCCTTGGAATTGGTCGGTGATGCCCAGCCGTTCGCCAACCATTTGCATGGTAGCGCCCGCGCCGCGCGACGCGGATTCCCAGCCGCCAAACACGAGCAGCTTGGACTTGTCTAAACCGGGAATGGCCTGGATGGCCTCGGCGAGGGCGGCGGCAACTTCCGCAGCCTCGGTGAAACCACTGGCCGGGCCGTCGAGCGCGACGAGTTCGAACGGCACCTTTTGCGCGATGGTCATCATTACCTGCTGGAGCTTGGCTTTGGGACCGAGGCTGACCAGCCAGACTTTGGCTCCGGGCGAATTTTTGGCGAGGTTGGCTGCCTCGTAAAGCGCGTGGCCGGCCCACGGATCCAGAACGGCGGGCAGCATCATTTCATTTTTCAATGCGGGTCCAGCCGGGCCGGTCACCGGCTCCAGGGTCTGGAGCGGGTCCGGCACGATGCTGCCGCAAACGACGATTTGACAGGCAATACTCATGCGGGCCGGATGATTATAAGTTGCGAGCTGTTTGAAAAGCTCGAAGAGATGGCAGGGATGCGTTGCCGAGCTGCCTAGCCGGTCGGCAGCTCGGCCCTACCAGATCCGTGAAAAGGCGCAAGCGCGGGTGTTCATCCGGCAGGAAAACGCCGGGTGACAATCTCCCGCACCTCGGCCAGCCACGCAGCGCGTTGTTGTGGCGTGCTGGTAACGACGACGGAAAACGTCCGGCGGTGGACGTTTTTGACGCCGCACAGGTCGAACACGCATTTTTTCCAGAGCGTTTCGAGCGGGTCACCGAAAATTTTCCGCTCGCGCTCGTCCGGCGTGTTGGCGGTGTTGAAGACGATCGCCGTCTTCGCCTTGAGCAGCCCGACCGGCACGCCTTCGCCCTGGTCGTTCGTCTCAAACCGGTAGGCCACTTCCATCCGCAGCACACGGTCAATCCAGCCCTTGAGGATGGCCGGCGGCATGCCCCACCAGTTGGGATGCACGATGATGATGCCGTCCGCTTTGGCAATTTCCTCGCAGTGGCGGGCGACACAGGGCTCGATCCTGGCGTCTTTCAGAAGTTCCGCCGCAGAAAGCAGCGGCGGGAACTGTTCCTGACAGAGGTCGTGGAGAATGACCTCGTGGCCGTTTCGCCGGAGGGTGTCTGCCACCGTGTTGGCGATGGCGTGGTTGAAACTCTCAGGATTCGGGTGGGCAAGGATAATGGAGGTTTTCATCAATTCGCTGTGCAGTGCAGTCGTTCAAGTGGTTGCCGATTCCCGGGACCTGTTTGTCATTCAAGCCATGTACTGGTCTTGCTTTATCAAAGCTTTCAAAATCTCGACGGTTTTATCATAAAACGCGCAACGAACGAACATTTTTATTACAACGCTAAATTCTCCACCACGCGCAAACCGCCCGTGCTGTTGCGAAAGGCGCTGCCGCCGCGTTTTGCCCCACCGCTTCAAGGGGACAAACAGGACGTCGAGTTTGCGTTTGCCGTCCGGGGCGCACTCATAGCGGAAACCGCGCCAGAGAAACGAGATTTTCTTGAAGCCGTCCGTTTTGTGGTCGTAGGTGAACGACGGAAAGACATCCACGCTCACATTTCCGTTGAGCCGTTCGTAGTGCCAGAGCCGCCACAGCACGCGGGCGCGGGTGTAATCGTTAGTCGCTACGGGCCGGACGCCCGGCAGCGGATTCACCTCGTGTTTGTAATCATACAACCAGAGCAGGATCGAGGTGTTGCACCGGCTGATTTCTTCTGCGGGTGTCGATCGGGACGCATAGTTCCAGAGGGGAAAAGCTCCATGCGAAACAGTGTAATCACGGACCGACGGCGCGTTGGTCCAGGTCGTGGTGAGCGCCGGGGGCTGGTTCAGGGCGAAATCCGGCGGCGCCGCGGATTCGTTTGTTTTGGTGACGGACTTCGTAGCCGTGCGGATATAGCTGTCGTTTCGATACCAGCAAATCGGGAGGCACCAGAAACTCTTGCCGAAGGCGCGGGCGTGGTTGTTGGTTTCCAGATCGGAAACCGGCGGCAGAAGATCCCGGTAGTAAAACAGCGGGATAAACCAGGAGCGGCTTTCCCGTTGCTCCCTCTGGTAACCGCCCAGCAAAAGGTAATTGTCATTCACTGCGCCGGTCGCCTTGTCCCGGCTGTGGATGTAGAGGGGGAAGAACCAACTGCCGGCGTGATCGTCTGTCCGGACCCCGGCCAGCGGCGTGGCCAGATACAGAAAATCCGCGCGGTCGTCCCGTCCAAAGAGCGGCGTCAGCAGCCGCGACGAATCGTGGTAATAGAGGGGCAGGACGTAATCTGGTCCGGGCTTCGCGCCCCAACTGGCGCGCGCCAGGCCGCCGGCCATCCAAAGATCGCTGCGTTCCGGATTCTGCGTTTTCCAGGAGAGCAACTCTGGAACGAGCGAAATTTGGGTGTCTTCATTCCGCCATTGGAGCCACAGCGGAGAGAGCAGCGTGCCGTCCGCCGGGTCCCGGTAAAAGAGCGGGAAGACATAACCCGGCCCCGGCTTTTCCCCCCAACTGGCGCGGGCAAATCCGCCGAGCAATGTGAGGTCATCGCGTTCCGGGCTGCGCGTATTCCACGAGAGCGACCAAGGCGCCAGCCAGGTTTCGGACTCTCCGCTCCGCCAGCGCGCCCACAGCGGCGACAACAGGACGTGTTGGCGCCGGTCCCAGTAGCACAACGGAATGACCACCCGCCAGTCGTTCGTCTCGGAGTATCCCTGCGCCCAAAGCGGGGTGATGAGAGTGGAGCTGTTTTTGGTCGATTCCTGATAAAAGAGCGGCGGCAGCAAACGCCGGCTATCGCCATCTGGATTCGCGTGGCTGAACCACAACCACGAGAGGAATTGTGATTCCCCGTTCCGGCGCTGGTGCCAATACAGCGGAATCACTGAACTGCCGTGGTCTTCGCCTCCGCGGTCGGACCAGAAATGCGCCAGCGGCCAAGGACAGTACAGGCTGGAACGGTTGGTGTCCTGCTGGCTGCGAACCCAGAACGGACCCGACGCCTGCCAATTGTTTTCCCCGGAACGGCCCTGCGCCCAAAGGAGAGTGATAAGCGTCGAACCAACGGCATTGGACGACTGGAAATACAGTGGCAGAAGCAGCCGCCAGAAACCGTTTTGATCTGTGACGCTGGACCAGGGAAGGGAGAGAAACCGCGATGCCGCGCCCTCGCGCGATTGGCAATAAAAGGGCAGGACCATGCTGCCCCGATCACTGCCGCTCCCGTCCGACCACAGGCGAACCAGCGGCAACGGAGCGAAGAGGTCAAAACCGCCGAAGCCATCCTGGCGGAAGAACCAAAGCGGGAACATGGCCTTCCACTCCACCGCTTCGGAACGGCCCTGCGCCCAAAGGGGAGTGATGAACGATGAGTTGTTTCCGTTGGCGGCCTGGAAATACAATGGTGGCAGACATTGCCAGAAATCCCCATTCTCCTTTTGCCGGGCCAGCCAGAGCGGGGAATAGAACTCCGACGCGTGGTCGTCGCTCCGGTACCAATACAGCGGGAGGATCATGCTGCCATCGGTGTTGTCTTTCCGGTCGGACCAAAAGTACACGAGCGGCCAGGGGCTCCAGAGATCGGAGCGCTCGTTTTCTTTCCGGCTGAGGATCCAGAGCGGGAACAGGGAATCCGCGCCGCCCTCGCTTCCCCAAGGCTGTCCATAATGCCAGTAGAGCGGGAACAACACGAAATGGCTGTCACTCCAGAATACCGGGAACGTCCAGCTATCGTCGGTGCGCCGGTCGAATTGCGCCAGCGGCCACAGCACGTTGTACTGGTGATTGGTCTGGTCCAGCCCATACACCGAAAATAATGGCCGCACCGCGACGTAATCGTCCGTCATCTCGAACAGCGGCCACAGCACCGACAGCGCCGGCTCGCGGTAATAAAACGCCGGCCAGATATTCACGCGATCTTCCACGGGGCCCTGACGCCGGCTGTATTCCCCGGTGTAAAACGGAGTGCCCTTCATCGCCGTCGTCGAACAACCGGTGGCCAGCAACAACAGCATCAACCCGGCAAGGCAGCAGAGGTGTTTGAAAATCATGCGGCAGTTTAGCCGGCCTAACGGCGCCGGCGTGAATCGAAAAAAACTCAATCCGCATTGACTCATTCGATGTCAACCGCGCGGAAGGTCTGGCGGAATCCGCCGAGGCCGGCGCGGAAGGCGACATTCAGATTGTCCGGATTACCGGCAACTGTCCAGCCTGTGCCTGCCGACAATCATCGTTCGGTTCCGCTGTTTTGCCTGCTGACGTGGTTGATTCGGGGGAACGGACGGCGCGGCGCGTTGTCCTTGCCTGAAGATGCCCGGGGGAAGCGATTGCCGGCGGAAGCACGGGCCAGAATTAGCTCTCATTGGCCGCGAATGTCTGTTATCGTGCCCGGTCGCGAACATATTGCATGACCCCAAACCTGTTTTCCGAACTCGGCCTGTCCGAGCCATTGCTCAAGGCCGTTGACAAGCTCGGCTTCGAAAAGCCCGCGCCGATCCAGGCTGCGGCCATTCCGGTCCTGATGGCCGGACGCGACGTTGTGGGCCAGTCGCAGACCGGCTCGGGCAAGACCGCCGCGTTCGGCATTCCCGCCATTGAAAAGACCGATCCGCAATTACGCGCGGTGCAGGTGCTCATCCTTTGCCCGACACGTGAACTGGCTGTGCAGGTGTCGGAGGAGGTGCACAAGCTCGCGTTTTTCAAGCGCGGCATCCACGCGCTGCCGATCTACGGCGGGCAGTCCTACGAGCGCCAGTTCCACGGCCTCCAGCAGGGCGCGCAAATCGTCATCGGCACCCCCGGCCGCGTGATGGATCACATGCGGCGCGGCACGTTGCGGCTTGAAACCATCAAGATGGTCATCCTCGACGAGGTGGACGTGATGCTCAACATGGGTTTCCGCGACGACATCGAGCTGATCCTGCAATCCACGCCCAAGGAACGGCAGACCGTTTTTTTCTCCGCCACCATCCCGCGGCCAATCCAGCAATTGATCGAGAAATACTCGCGCGACCCGCAGCAGGTGCGCATCGAGCAAAAGGCGCTCACCGTGCCGACGGTGGAGCAGGTTTATTACGAGGTGGACCGCCGCTACAAAATCGAGCTGCTCACGCGGCTCATCGACATCCACGACTTCAAGCTCGGCATCATTTTCTGCAATACCAAGCGCATGGTGGACGATCTGGTGGATCATCTTGAGGCGCAGGGCTACATGGCCGACCGGCTCCACGGCGACATGACGCAAAACCTGCGCGACCGCGTGATGAACAGGTTTCGCAAGTCCGGACTGGAATTTCTCGTCGCCACCGACGTCGCCGCCCGCGGCATTGATGTGGACGACGTGCAAGTGGTCTTCAACTATGATCTGCCGTACGACGTGGAGGATTATGTTCATCGCATCGGGCGGACGGGCCGCAAAGGCCTCAGCGGACGCGCGATTTCGTTCGTCTCCGGGCGCGAGCTGTTTCAAATCCGCAACATCGAGCGCTACGCCAACGCGCGCATCCATCGCGCCCGGGTTCCCACCGAGGCTGAAGTCGAGGAAGCGCGGGAGAATGTGTTCATCGACAGGCTCCGCGCGACACTGAAAGGCGGCGAGTTCAAGCGGCAGGACCAGTTGATCGAACGGTTGCTGGAAGAAGGCTTCACCTTCACCGACATCGCGTCAGCGTGCCTCACCCAATTGCAAAGCGGCGAAGCCGCGCCCGCGAAACCGCCGCGCCCCGGAGACTATGAACGGCCCGAACGACAGGAACGCGGAAATTACCAGGACAGCCGCCCGCGCGGCGAAAGCCGTGAGCGCTTCGATCGTCCGCAACGTTTTGCCGAACGCCACGAGGTCCGCCCGCCGCAAGCGGAGAGAGCGCCGGGCACCATCTCGGCACGCGTTAAACCAGTTCCCGCAACCCCACCTGAAGCTCCTGCTGAAGCTCGTAGGAGTCGAGGTAACGAGACTCAAACTGGAAAGAAGCCAGAGACTCACGTCGTCTCCTACAAATCAGCAACGGAAAAGACCTTTTCCGACGAAGAAATTCTGGCTTCCGTGAAGCCTGAACCCCACAAGCCGGTTGAATCCAAGCCACCGGGCAAATCCGCCCCGCCCTGGAAACGCCGCGAGCACTCCGAAGAAAAGGCCGTTCGGCCGCCGAAGCAGAGCCGGCCTCCGGCGGGCGATTTCACGCGCCTCCATATCAATCTCGGTGAAAAAATGGGCGTGGTGCCGATTGACATCGTCAACGCCATCGCCGGCGAGACCGGCCTGCCGGGCAAGGTCGTTGGCAACGTGGACATCCGCGAGCGGCATCTGTTTGTGGACGTGGCCGCCGAACACGCCAACGCCATCCTCGCCAGGCTCAACCGCACCCGCATCAAGGGTAACAAGGTGAAGGTCAAAACCGCGTGAGCACGAAACCCGGGAACGCCGGCGGCCCGCCGGCAAGTTGTCAAAACCCACAAGCGCGCCGGCCGGACGCCGGCGCTCCCGGGAATGAGCCAATGAGCAACCCCGAGCCAACCAGACCGGTGGAGCGGTTGTTTCCGTTCGTTTTGCGGACGGGGATCCTGCTCATTGGCCGTGAGAAGCTGCGCCACAACAAGGGCAAGTTGCATTTCGTGCTGATCACCAAAGATATCGCGGAAAGTGTCCGCACGGAAATCCTGCTGGATTTCAAACATTATCCGGTGGTGCAGCATTACGCAGCGGCGGACTTGGAGAAGTTTTTTGGAATCAAAGGCACCAAGACGATCGGTTTCGCCAAGTCCGGTCTTGCGCAATCCATCTACGCCGAACTGAAAGCTCACCGCATCAACCAGCCGGTGACGAAGCTGAAGCCGCCCGAGCCGCCGGCAGATTCTCCCGGACGAAAAAGTTGAGGTCCCGCGAGGCGGGAACAACGCGTCCGCGTGAGGCAATGCCGCCGAAGCTGTCCAACCGAAAGATGGATTTAGAAACTGCTGCGCGGAGCGTCGCGGCTCGGGCGGCAACGGACAAAGCCGCTGTGCTCGTGCTTCGATTGAGAGAAGCCGGCGACACCCATCGGTCGCTGGTGGGCGGCAAGGCGTTTAATCTGGGTAAATTGATCGCGGCAGATCTGCCGGTGCCGCGCGGCTTTTGTGTCACGACGGCGGCATTCGATCTCTTTCTGGCTTCGTGTCCGCGGCGGACTGAATTATCCAATGTGCTGGCGCAATGTTCCGGCGATGAGCCGGGACGGTTCGCGGAACTCAGCCGGGAAGTCCGCTCCTGCCTGGCGGAGGTTCGCGTGCCGGAGGCGGTGAAGGATGCGGCGCTGTCCGCGTGGCGGGAACCGGGTGGAGAGCGGAGCTTCGCCGTGCGTTCCAGCGCGACCGTCGAGGACGCAGCCGGGATGTCTTTTGCCGGTCAGTTTGAATCTGTTCTGAATGTGCGCGGGGCGGACGCGTTGCTGGCTGCCATCAAGACGTGCTGGCTGTCGCTTTACTCCGAGCGGGCGCTCGTTTATCTGTCGCGTCAGCGGGTGCCGGCGGAGAAAGTCAAGATGGCGGTGTTGGTGCAGGAAATGGTGGATGCCAGCCACGCCGGGGTTGTGTTCACGGCCGATCCGTTGACGGGGGCAACAGACCGGTTCGTTGTGGAGTGCGTGAGCGGCCTGGGCGAAGGGCTGGTGCAGGGGACGGTTCAGCCCGAGCGGATGGTGGTTGAAAAACGAACGGGGCGCGTGCTGGCGTCGCCTGAAAATGAGCTGCTTTCGTCCGCAACTCTCGAAAACCTGTGCGAACTCGCCCTCCGGATAGAACGTCTCTTTTCCGCGCCGCAGGATATTGAGTGGGCGCAGCGGGATGGAGAACTGTTCCTGTTGCAGTCCCGTCCGATCACAACCAAAGCTCCGGCCAGGACGTGGGAGGACCGGCAGGTCTGGACCAATGTCAACACCGGCGAAGTGATGCCGGACGTGATGACGCCGATGACGTGGTCCATGATGCAATCCCTGTTTGGTGTGGTCGGTTCCATCTTTCGCCTGGTGGGCGCTGATATTACGCGCGCTCCGCTGGCGGGGCTCGTTGCCGGCAGACTCTATTTCAACGCCAACACGAGTTTGGCTGCGGTCAGACCATTTTCCTTCCTGCACAAGGGACTCCCAGATTTTGCCCGGGCGGCGGGAGGCGATCTGGTGGAGGCGTACCGCCAGGCCCCGCTGACCCTTTCGCCGGAAGATCTCCCGGACCTGGGTTTCCGCTGGCTGAAATACATCCTCTCCTGGCCGCGCATCGCTTACGATCTGATCACCCATTCGTCCCGCCGCCGTGGCCGGGCCTGGCTGGCTGGCTTCAAGACGCAAACGGACGAACTCGACCACCTGGATCTCGGGGCCATGTCCACGCCGGAGCTGACCCGGCTTTGCGTCCAAATAATTCGGGAAGTTTTCAAAAAAGCGGATGTTCTCTACCTGGCAACACAGGGAGCGGCGCTGCCGGTGTTTCTGAAAGCCTGCCGCGATTGGTTGGGTGAACCCGGCTTGGCGCTCCAGTTGTTCGCCGCGTTGGGCGGCATACCGGTCG
>JBKQOA010000043.1:0-48029 GCA_052145735.1 Limisphaerales bacterium | reverse complement strand
CAAAAATTTATCACGGTTATCCTAATTTCAGCAACGAACATTTACCGCTCCTCATTTCTTCCGCCACTCCGTCTTCGGCGGCTCCGGCAAGCCCTGCGCGCGCAGCGCCGTGCGGAAATGCAGCTTGGAGATTTTTGCCAGTTCGCCCGCGCCGCGCTCTTCCACAAATTTCTTCGCCGCCGCGTCCACATTGGTGCCCGCGCCTTTGGGCAGTTCCGCTTGAAACTGTTTCTCCAGTTTTGCCAGGCCTTTCACAAATTCGTCGCGCGCCAGAATCGAGGCCGCCGCCACGGCGATGTCTTCCTCCGCCTTGTGCCGCTGCACGAGTTGCAAGCTCTTGCCCTGCGCCATCAACGCTTTTTCGATCACGCTCTTGCTCGCGGCGAACTGGTCGCTGATGGCCTTCACCGGCGGCGGATTCATCCGATGCCGCTGGCCCAGCAGATTTTCAATCACGCGCGCGTGGCCCCACGCCAGCATCGCGTTCACCGATTTCATCTTCGCGTAAAGCCGGTTGTAAGCCTCGTTGCCAACCGGCACAATGGTCGTCACGCAGCCGGGCGTTTTGCGGATTTTAGCCGCCAACTCGGCGATTTTTTTGTCGCTTGATATGTTCTTGGAATCACGGATGCCAGCGCCCTGCCATGCCTTGACGACGCTCTCGTTGATGTAGGCGCCAGCAATGCACAACGGTCCGAAGAAATCGCCCTTGCCGCTTTCGTCCACGCCGATGCGCGGCAGCAGCAACTCGGGATTCAACAACGTCTCATAACCCAGCCGCGCCTGTTTCAGGACCTCCGGCTCCAGAACAAACTCGATGAATTCCCGGGTGCCCTTCCCCTGCACCACCAGTTTGCCGCTCTCATAAAACACGACGTTGATTTTGTCCTTTTCGCCGGCAAACCGCGCATACGGCACCGCGCGAAATTTGAAGCCGCGCGAACTCAAGGCGGCCTCAAGCGCCGACGCCTGCTCGTCGGTCAGCTTGCACGTGTAGGAACTCAACGGTTGCACGGGAAAAGGATAACCGCAAAGAACGCAAAGAACATAAAGTTTTTCGCGCGATTGGTTCGGTGTAGCGTTCGGCCTGTGGCCGAAACGAATCGAGCCGCAGGCCCGACACTACAGCAGTTTTTTACGGCTTTTATACTTCATTACGGCAATAATCCCGACACATGGGTGAAAGAAGTCCAAATTCCGAAATCCGAAATCCGAAATTGAATCGGCTTGTCCGGCTTTTGCTGGATTGGTTCGCCGCCAATGCCCGTGACCTCCCGTGGCGGCGCACCCGCGATCCCTACGCCATCTGGGTTTCTGAAGTCATAATTTCTGATACATATACACAGTAAGGGTCATTTCGGTATGGCTCCCTGCGCCATGGCAAGTCACGGGCATTCTTCAAATACCACGGAATCAATGATTTTACTATGGCCTGAATTTTATCTGTGTATCTTTTTGATTGTTTCATTATACAATTCGCCAAGAACGGTAGCTGTTAGTAAAATTCAGTATGAAAACCGCGATTTCGTATCTCCGTTTTAGTAGCCGCAAGCAGTCTGCTAACGACTCATACCGGCGGCAGATTGAAGCCACCGAAAAGTTTTGCAAGGAAAACAATTTGGTTCTGTCGGAGCGGCTAGAAGATTTGGGCATATCGGCATGGAAGGGCAAAAATCTGTCAGACGAATCCGCATTGGGCGGTTTCCTAAAGTTGGTTGAATCGGGCAAAGTTCCAAAATCCACCGTTTTGATTTGTGAAAATTTAGACCGTTTATCGCGTGCCAGCATTCTGGATGCGTTAAGCCTTTTCACTCGCATCTTAAAAAGCGGTGTTGAAATCGTAACCAGCATGGATGGGAAGTGGTATTCCAAGGAATCCATTTCTAAAAATCCGCAGGACTTAATGATTTCCATTATTTACCTGACCCGCGGTAACAACGAATCAGAGGTCAAGTCTGAACGTGTCGGGGAATCATGGATTAGGCGGCGCATTCAGATTAAGAATGGAGAGTTTGCCAAATTCCATTGCCCGTCATGGATTAGACACGACGGCAAAAAATATGAGTTGATTAAAGAAAACGCCGCCACAATCAAGCTGATATTCGGTTTATACGTTGGCGGATATGGCGTTTATTCGCTCATTCAAGAATTGAACAAGCGTAGAATAAAACCATTCACCAAATCTGGAGAATGGAAACCTATTTTCATTCACAGGCTCTTACAAAATCCTGCCGTTATTGGAACGTGTGAGGCAGTAACGCCATCGGTTAAAAATTATTTTCCAGCGGTAATCAGTGAAGATGTTTTTTACAAGGCCATTTCACAACGCCAACAGAATCGGAATTTCAAAGGCAAATCGGGAGCAAAGGAATTGAACATTTTTGGCGGCATCTGCAAATGTTACGGGTGTGGTGGCAACATGGTCAAATACACCTGTAAGAACAAGCGGACTGGGAAAAAATATGATTTCCTCATCTGCTCAAAAGCAAGAGTTGGGAAATGCAAGTATCAGTTTACCGATTTTAATAAGTTCAATGACTCTTTTTTGGCAGTCCTGAACACGAATAATTTTTCGGCTTTTTTGCAGCCTGTAAAAGCCGCCAAAGACAATTCAGGGATTATTCAAGGCAAAATTATAGAATTAAACAAGGCCATTGAACGTGTCGCTAACGCGATTGTTGAGACTGACAGCGCCAGCTTGGTTCAACGATTAAAACTACTGGAAATTCAGAAAAGGCAGCTTGAAGCAGAATACGAAAATGAAAAACTGGCAAAAATTGCCAGAGCAGATTCAGGCAAAGATCACACGGAATTAATGGTCAGGCTGAATGATGGATTGAAGGACAATGAATTTAGGGCCAGCCTCCGCAACTTCATTCGCAGGAACATTTTAAGTATTGTGGTCAAACCGAATGGGTACAGAGTCAATTTTGCCAACCATCCAGAACACATAACGATTGACCTTAACAAAGATGATTTTGAAGCCGTTGTTGCCGGGGAGAGAACCACCTTTGATTACTTCGCTTTCAAGCCACAGAATTGACGTTGGGGGTTTCAGGGATTAACGATCTGTCACCCCTCCGCTTCTGTTCCAGAAACGAAACATATTTCGCCTCCGCTTGCCAGTTTTGCGCATCCGTGTCAGCGATCCAGTTGCCGGATGAACCGGCACAAAATAAACAAAACAACGTATGAAAACTGACACAAGAAACAAAACTGGAAATGGAAACAACGCAACGACGGCACTCGCCAAAATCAACGCTCAAATTGAGGTGCTGAACCAACAGCGAATCGGTTTGGCTCAACCGCTCAAAGACCGATACGCGGAAATGAGGGGTGAACTTTCGGCCTTGGAAACCGAAATCCGCAGTCTTGACGCCGGATGGAAGCCCGCTCCATTGAAGCCGCGGGCCGATGACAAAATTCGGGAAATCATCACCGCGAATAACGGCAAGCCGGTGAGCGCGGATGAAATCGTCAAGGCGGTGGGCGGCTCCTTTACCCCGTGGAAAATCAAAAACACCCTGAAAAAGAAATCCACCGGCGCAAAAGCGATTTTCGCTTTGGTTGACGGCAAATTCAGTATCAAAGCGGCGTAACGCTCAGTAAAAACACAGAACTCCGGCACTTCGCTGGAGTTTTTTTGTGCGTCAAAACCGCCAAGCGAAAAAAAATCGCCATTTTGGGCGCGGTGTTGACTCCCCGGATTTAAGTTGCTCATTTACAGCAATCTGGCTCAGGGGTTGACAAATGTCTTGACTCTGATACCCTCCCCGTGCTGCTGGCAATCGGTGTTGGTAAGTTCTGCAGAACGATACTAACAACGAACCCGTCAGAGTCAAGGCTGTAAGCCGGTAACTCACGGTCTTGCGTTAATCACCAAAAAAAACAAAACGCATGAACTATGCCCACGCATGGTCCATGCCCAAAAACAGAAAGAAAAAAGTATGAGCAGGAAGAAAGACAGTCCGGAACAGATTGAACAGCGAAACCAACAACTGAAAGAATGCGCCGAACAACTGAACCAGTTGCAGACGGACATTGAGTCCAATAACGCTCTGTCCATCAAACACGGGAAGATTGTTTTGGAACTGGCCCTGAAAGCCGGAGCCATTTTGTGTCAGGCCAAACAGCTTGTTCGGGGTGGAGTGTGGAAAGGCCAATGGCAGAAGTGGATTGAAGAAAATGTCAAAGGCATCACGGTGAGAACCGCTGAGAACTATATGAGATTGGCGACAGAAGTAGCCATTGAACAAGAACGGGTGAAAAACAAAACTGAGTTCGGTAAACAAGACATGACGAAACATGTTTCGTTTTTGGCGGACTGTGAAGGGCTGAGAGAAGCCTATCTTGTCACTGGCATCATCAAGCAACCAAAAATGGTTGATGCGGCTGTCATGCCTTCTGAAAATGATACGACGCCGGAGCGAATGAAGAACGAAAACAAGGCCACTTATGGGCAAAAACTGAGCGAAGCTCGTTCAAAAATGATTCAACGTATTCGCAATGAAATTAAAGGCGCGAAACGTGTCAACTGGGACTTGTCAACATGGACAATTAAAAATGACAAACCCTGTTCCGGTGATGAGAGCAACTTCGCGGCTAAACTGTTTAACAGTTTGCTCGCGTATCTATCATTGCGTAATTGCTCTGACATAACCCGTGAAGACGAAGTGGAATCCAAAGCTGCGATCATTTTGTCGGAAATTCTCAAGGCCATCATCCTTGCGAACCGTCCTGCTTTGTCTGAGACGGAAAAACCAGAGGACTTCTTTGTTCAGTTTGGCGATAAACCCCAACCTGTTGTTGAAGTGGCCGAAAAAATAGCGGCTTGACCAGTATAACAACAAAATAGCCAAGCAGACTCCGTATAAATTGCGGAGCCTGTTTGGTTATTATGAGAGCCAGCATTTTACACATTCACTTGCCGAAAATTCTTGGGTGCGGTTGCTTTGGAACTCCTGTGTCCCTGTGTCCATCTGTTTTCCGATGACAACTGAATTTTTTGTTGAGGAATGATGAACTTGGAAATCTGAATAAAAAATAATCAGTTCCCGTTTCACCAGTCGGAATCCTCCAATGAGTCTAGTAGGTTCCTGCATTTACCTTTTTAGAGCCACCAGTTTATCTGGCAGTTTTGTCGGCTTTCGCCTGTCGGTCACTCAATTGACCTTCATCTGTTTTCCGATGAATTTTTTTATATCGGAACGGGAGCGTTGACTTGCTCCAACCGCCTATTGGTTCGTTTTGATACCGGCTCAAAACTCAACGGTCATGTTCATACGGTCTTGTCCATTACATCAATTATTTGTCAACGGTGCTAATTCGTTAATTGTTGGTAAATCAGTGTTAAGTCCTCAGAGAATAAATATCGCCAGCGGAACAAAACGCATCAGCAATCGCTCAAATCCGTTTTTTTATTTTCAGCCCCCCCACTACCTACGGTATTGAGCAAAACTTTTGCTGAAATGAGAATCCCCACGCTGATTAACCGTGGGGAATTGGCCAAATGAGAACCGAGCTTACGGGAAAAGAAACCTGAAAATTTGACCTGCCAATAAATATGCCGGATTGCCGGGGATGATTGTTTTAATTCTCCGAGATTTCCGCTGCCAGTCACATATTTATTTACGGTGACGGAATCAGCCGTTGCCAGAGAGAAAGAGAACCAAATATGGATTTATCAAATGAACAAACCGCCAGCGGCTCCGTTGACCCGTTGGCTCAGATGCTTGTGGACACACTTCGCAAATCAGGTTGTAGCGCATGGCTCGGATTTCCGCCACCGGAAGAATTGGAGCGGTTGAGGGCTGAAAAAGCAGAACGTGATTTTCAGGCGTTGAAAAGACGTGAGGAAGCCAAAGATCGCAGACTGGCGGAATTGAAAGAACGGACAAGGCGAAAACTACGAGGGGAAATTGACGATGAATGGTAACAGTCTTGACCCCGGCAAAATCATTTCCATTTTGGAAATCTTGCTGGCTCAACTTGAAGCGTCCCTGTCATCGCAGATGGCGGAAGGTGACACCCGTACTAATTTGTTGAAAAAAAGAATTAGCGGCTTCAAAGACCAAACCGCCAGACTCAAAACCGTTTTGCGAAAACACCAAGACGCCCAGCGCCGGAAACGGGCATTGATTAAACAAAATCAGCAGAACACACGCCGCCGGTAAAAAATGGCCTTCTGATCATTGCAAAACATTTTTTGATTAAGGCGCAAGTTACCTATAAATGACGGGATGGTTGCCACCCGTTCCCAATGAAAGACGTATCCGAATATCTAAATGCGCCAGTTTGCGTCTGGCGACTCCGTTTGATTACGGTGTAATCACATTCTGGCCGTCAAAACCACCGTTCCAGACCAAATGGCGCACAAGGCGCGGCTGTCCTGTGCGGTTTCCAATTATTGAAAGAAATTGCGGCTGGCTAAAACGGAGCAGCACCATTCCGCAAAAAAACGCAATTCTGCGCGGCTGGAGCGAAGTCCTTATCACCATATAGATTTTTTACATTTCGCTTTGCCCGGCGCGGCTGGGACGGTTTACCAGTGTCCTATGACAAAAAAATACATCGGCTATTACAGAGTGAGCACGAAAATGCAGGGAATTGACGGAAACGGAATGACCGCACAGCGGGCAATCGTTCACAGGTTCGTTGAATCCCAAAACGGAAATTTGGAAATGGAGTTTTCAGAGGTTGAATCCGGCAAATGGACGGATGACGAAAGACCGCAACTGGCCGCAGCACTTGAATACGCAAAACGAGTCAACGGGGTGGTTGCGATTGCAAAATTGGATAGGCTCGGAAGAAATGCAGAATTCCTGTTACGGCTTCAAAATTCCGGCGTGGATTTTGTGGCCTGTGATTGCCCAAGCGCAGATAGATTCACCGTTGGAATCTTGGCTTTGCTGGCGCAACGGGAACGCGAATTGATTTCAGAACGGACACGGTTAGGGTTGGCCGCAGCCAAGGCAAACGGCGTCAAACTTGGAAATCCAAATCCTCAAAATGCTTTGGCCGCAATGGTGGTAGCAAATAAAGCGGCCAAGGTGGAATTCGCCGCAAAGGTGTTTCCGATTATTCAAGAAATCAAATCCGCCGGGGTTTCAACGCTCCGCGGAATCTGTGAATGTCTAAATCGCCGTGGAATTCCGACTCGCAACGGGAAAAATTGGTATCCGGCCACTGTCCGCAACATTCTGAAAATCCAAAACGCATGAATAAACAATTGCCCGACGACGGGCATCAACCAAACCAAATATGAAAACCGTGAAATACAGACTGCCCGACAAACCAAAAAAAACCGTCCCGGCCTTTATCCTCTGCGCCACCGGAGAAGCAAACTTGCTGTTCGTTCCATCGTTTGACGGTGAGCGATCAGATTCAATCGTCATTGCCCACGATGACGACCTTGACGGAATTTTTGAGGACACCAAATCAAATTGGTTCAACGTGGAATCAAAGGACATGGCCGAAATCGGCGGCAACCTTCAAATGCTCGCCAGAAAATTGAGGTAGCAAATGAAAGATGGGTTTTTACGAAATCGGGAAGGCCAAATAATTGGCCGGATGGATGGAAATTGGCTCCGCAACGGTACAGGAAAACTTGTTGCCCGTTACGATTCATCCGATGACAGAACCAGAACGCGTGAAGGCAAGATTGTCGGGCAAACGGATTTGCGTTTGTTCCAACTCGGAAAGAAACAGCCCACCGCATAAAAAATTTCCATCGGATTTGCCGATGGAGGTTTTCTGGCTCCCCATTTTTCTGGCGGGTTGCTCTGTCCTTTGGCATATTCGGGATTATGAAATTCTTGATTTCATTTTTTGGGGTATTAGCACTGGTCATACTGTCGGGCTGCTCATCTGTAAAAACTGGCTGCCCTTCTGACAAAACGTGGTATAAGCCCGGAACGAGTGCGGAGGAAAGAATGCGTGATTTAGCGATGTGCCAAAACGAAGCTGCCGCCTACGGAAACAGTTCGTTTATGCAAGGAGAACAAAAAGTGTCATGGGCAATTTTAGATTCAATGGCGGAAAGTCATCGTGAAAATAAAATTGTCGCAACCTGCATGATTGCAAAAGGCTATTCTCTTGTTGATAAAAACTCGCCATTGTTGACAAATAGCCAATCGGCGCTGCTCTTAAACGGTTCACCGGAACTTACTGCAAAAATGATTGGTCATTGGGAAAGCACTTCATTCAAAGCTAAACAAATGGAACAAGGAATTGAAATAATTGTTTTTGATTTCTTTCCTAATAATCGTCTCCTTCAAACGACAATTGAAAAGGGGAAATCCTATCCTTCTCTAAATTACTACACCATCAAGGGCGATAAAATAGCGATTTGGGAACCCCTTATAGACGTTGGACCTAAACAAAATGATTACGCTAATTTCTCCCTAGTTGATGACCAAATTGTAATTTCATCGAGTGGATTTCAAATGGTTTTGCAAAGGGGGTTAACAAACCAACAACAATCAGTCCAATCGCCGGAGCTTTCAATTGAGATTTCCGGCAGGCACTGGTCATCTATTTTGAAAGCAACAAATGGCATAATTGCTGCAACCATTGATTATTATTTTTTACCGCAACATCGTTACAGCGTGGATATAGACAATAAAATCCGAAACATCGAGCAGCATGAAGAAGGGCTTTATTATTACAATGGCAAGAAGTTGGTTACTTGGTGTGACAAAGATGAGAAACCGGAAGTGTTCGGCTGCACGATAGCGGGAGACACCATGAACTATTCCCCTGATGGACGAACAATTTTTCATTTCACTAAATCGCCTGAATAAGTTCAGAACCGATATGGATGAAAATTTAGTATCAAAAACTCAGCGCCAGTTTTTAGAGCACTATGCTGAGTGGCCGATTAGTTTTCACACTTTCACAGGCGAACAGATGCAACCCTCTTTTGGGAAAGAAAACTTGCTTGATGTGTTAATGCAACGTGAGCGTTTCGTGTGTGACAGTAATCCATCTTGGAAAGATGAAGCGGGCAAAACTGGCAATCAATCCAAGGCTTTCATTATTTCGCATACTGCCCTTGATGAACCCGACGATGTGCATGGCAACCTTTTGGGGAAAAAGGTTAACAATAGAAATGAAAACATATTCTTTTTTACAACTGCACCACTACAAGTGGGATTCTGTCTAGCAATTGAACGTTACGATTCACTCCTAAAGAGAATCAGCCCAAAAGAATTAAAGCAGGCGTCACGGGAAAGATTAAAAAAGACTGACGCTAAATATCTGGAGTCGGAACGTGACCGTATGGCTCAAGTGCGAAACGAAAAGGAAAACATTCTTTCGTGCTTGGAAATGACTAATATCGCAAATTTGCCTCCAGTAGAAGTTACAGAGCAAAAAAAATCTGAGATAATCAAATATATCCACTCGGCAAGTGCTGGATGTTTTAGGGATTATAGATCATCAATGAACATTGCAGGACTTTGTTATGCAGCACTTCTTTTAGAGCGGGATAATGTGGGCAAAAAAACTCGGGATGAATTTAGCACCCCAAACAGACGCAATCTTTTGGGAGACGTATTATTGCTTCGGGATGCACTTTGGTTCAAGGCTCGCATCTTGAGCAATGACGGAGCCGTTAGGCGAATGGCTGAATACGTTGCAATTCCAGAAATTAAGGTAACGGGCATTGTTTAGAGGCCAAAGATTTGAACCGGCATTGTAAATTGTTACGCTGCCACCGTTCCCAAAGTCACTGCAATGGCGCATAATGGCAATTCAAGGCCGGTGCGGTTGCGTATCGGTGACGGTTAAACCGTTTGACGATGTTGACGGCCAAAAGGGTCTGGCCTTGCGTTTGGGCGGCTTTTATCTGTATTTGGTGAGTGTGACACCGCACCGGCGTAAAATTACTGCCATCGTTTCAAAATTGCTGGAATGGTATCCCAAAAACGCAAGGGATTTACCTTGGAGACGGACAAACGACCCATATTGTGTATTTGTATCTGAAATCATGCTCCAGCAGACGCAGGTCAAAACCGTCCTGCCGTACTGGGAGCGCTGGATGCGGGAACTGCCCACCATCCCGGCCGCGGCCAACGCCAGCCCGGCCAAAATCCACAAGCTCTGGGAGGGCCTTGGCTATTACACCCGCGTCCGCAACCTGCAAAAGGCCGCAAAGCAAATTGTCGCACAACACGATGCCCGTTCGGAAGCCAGTAGGAGACGAGGTAACGAGTCTCAAACTAAAGGTCAATCAGAGACTTCTCACGTCGTTTCCTACATGTTCCCGGAGAATTTCGATGATGTGCTCGCGCTGCCGGGCATCGGCCGTTACACCGCCGGAGCCATTTGCAGCATCGCGTTCAACCAGCCGACGCCGATTCTCGATGGGAATGTCATCCGGGTATTGACGCGGATTTTTGGCATCAGGGAAAACCCACGCGAAAAGGAGACGAATGCCTTGCTGTGGAAACTGGCGGAGGAACTGGTGGCTCACGCGTCACGCGTCACGTGTCACGTGTCACATCCCAAATCGAGGACGAGAACGAGGGACGAGAACGAGGACGAAAAAGCGCCTGCCTGCTCGCATCTTAATCAATCTTTGATGGAACTGGGCGCGCTGGTTTGCACGCCGCGGAATCCGCAGTGCTCGATTTGCCCGGCGAGCAAACGCTGCGTCGCCTTTCGCGAGGACCGCGTCGAAGAGATGCCCAACCCCGGCAAACGCATCACCCCCACCGCGCGCCGGTTCATGACGTTTGTCGTGGAGCGTGATGGACGCTTTCTCGTCCGGCAACGGCCGGCCGGCGTGGTCAACGCGCATCTGTGGGAATTTCCGAATGTGGAAATCAATGGCGCGAAAACCGGCGCCGGCGCAGCCTTCCAATCGGAGTTTGGTTTCCCGCCGCCGGAGTTGTTGCCGCTTTGCACGGTCAAACATTCCATCACGCGCTATCGCATCACGCTCGAGGCGTTCATAGTCCAACTCGGAGGGCGGAGTTCCACGACGCCCCAAATTCCCGGGGCTCGCCGCGCCCGCTCCCGCAAAAACAACGGGGTCTGGCTGACGCCGGCGAAACTGGATTCACTCGCCTTCACGAGCGCGCATCGCAAAGTTTCAGGCGCATTGAAAACAAGAACTGGCAAGTAAGGGCAGCTTTACTTCTCCGGTTTTCGCGTTAGTTTGCATTAACCATGAAGGCGCTTCGGGCCGTTTTGGCGATGCTGATTTTGGCGGCGGCGGCACAGGCGGGAAATCTGCCGCCGGTTCAAACCGTGTTCGTCATTTTGTTCGAAAATCACAACTGGTCCGATTTCGAGGGCAGCGTGGATGCGCCGTTCATCAACGGGACGTTGCTGCCAAGGGCGTCGTATTGCGAGCAGTATTACAACCCGCCCGGCCTGCATCCGAGCGAACCTAATTATCTCTGGCTGGAGGCCGGAACCAATTTCGGGATTCTTGACGACAACGATCCGGCCTACAACCACCAGAACACCACCAACCATCTGGCAGCGCAATTGCGCAGGGCGAACATCTCCTGGAAAACTTATCAGGAGGACATCCCCGGCACGGTCGTGCCGTTGACGGCCACCAATGGCTACGTGCCCCGACACAACCCGTTCGTCTTTTTTGACGACATGACCGGCACCAATGATCCCAATAATGCCTACGGCATCGCCCACATCCGGCCCTACACCGAGCTGGCGGGCGACCTCGCGAACAATTCCGTCGCGCGTTACAATTTCATCACGCCCAACCTGTGCGATGACGGCCACGATAGTTGTGCGCCGCAGGAAGATCCGGTCCGGCAGACTGATGACTGGCTCGCCAGCGAAGTGCCGAAAATCCTGAACTCCGCCGCGTATTCCAACAACGGCGCGTTGTTCATCACCTGGGATGAAGGTGAAGGCAGTGACGGACCGATCGGCATGATGCTTCTTTCGCCACTGGTCCGGGGTGGCGGTTATTCCAATGGCATTTATTACACGCACAGCTCATTTCTGCGGACGATGCAGGAAATTTTCCGTGTGTCGCCGTGGCTCGGAGACGCAGCCAATGCCACCGACCTGAGCGACCTGTTCACGCAGATTACCATCCATTCCGCCGGCAGAGCCACCAATGGCGCCTTCTCCATGAGCATCACCGGCGTCGTGCCGGGCTGGACAAATTTCGTGGAAGCCTCGACCAACTTTGTCCGGTGGAATGTTATCAGCACCAACTGGAGTTCCAGCAGCTCGTTTTCCATTACCGACAGCACGGCGACAAATCACAACCGGCAGTTCTACCGCGTCCGGCAGGCGCAGTGAAACCGGGTCGCCGTCCATAAAATACTCGCCAGCGCCGGCGGCCGTTGTATCCTGTCCGGCCGATGGTTTACTTCGATTACAACGCCACCGCGCCGGTCATGCGTGAGGCGCGCGAAGCCTGGCTGGAAACCACCGAGAAAATCGGCGGCAACCCCTCCAGCATGCACCAGGCCGGCTCCCGCGCCGCCGTGGCCCTGGCCGAGGCCCGCGAAAAGCTCGCGCATTTCCTCGGCTGCCACCCGCTCGACATCGTCTGGACCAGCGGCGCAACCGAGGCCAACAACACCGTCCTGCATCATTTCGCCCAAACCCTCGATCCCAAACGCGAGGTGTGGATGTCCGCCATCGAACACCCGTGCGTCATGGAATCGGCGCAGCATTATTTCGGCAAACGCGCCCGGCTCATACCGGTCACCCACGACGGCGTGATTGACCTCGACTGGCTCACGGCCGAACTCGCCGATTCGCGTCCCGGCCTCGTCGGCGTGATGGCGGCGAACAACGAGACCGGTGTGATCCAGCCCTGGCGCGAAGCGATGGCGATTTGTCGTCAGTACAAGGTGCCGTTTTTCTGCGACGCGGTGCAGTGGCTCGGCAAAATGCCCGCCAAAGGGCTGGGCGAATGCGATTTCGTCAGCGGCGCGGCGCACAAGTTTGGCGGGCCGCGCGGCGTGGGCTTTTTGAAGGTGCCGCACAAAAGCCATGTTACTCCCCTGCTTCTCGGCGGCAAACAGGAGGGCGGCCGGCGCGCCGGAACAGAAAATGTCTCAACGATGGTGGCCATGCTCGCGGCACTGACCATCCGCGAAAAACAAATCAGTCGCGGCGAACACATTTTACGCGGTGTCTGGCGCGACAACTTCGAGCGGCAACTGCTGCACACGCTGCCCGCCACGGTCATCGTGGGCGCGAAATCGCCGCGGCTGTGGAACACCGTCTCCGCGCTCATGCCGGAGGGCGATCGCAAGCATCAATGGGTCATCCGTCTCGACCGGGCCGGTTTTGCCGTGTCCACCGGCTCGGCCTGCACCACCGGCACGGAGGAACCGTCGCACGTGCTGGCGGCGATGGGTTTCAAGGCCGCCCAGGCCGTCCGCGCCGTGCGGTTCAGCGCCGGTTGGGAAACGGGGGAACCCGACTGGGAAGCGCTGGTCAAAGCGCTGGCGAAAGTCCACGCCGAGATGCACCACGGCCAGTCACCGGTCGCGGCGTGATTGAACCATTGACGTACGCGGACTTTTTGCCAAGCTGGCGGCAGCATGACCATCAAAGCGCGCAACCGGCTGCTTGCCTTTTTGATTCTGGCGTTTCCCTTCGTCGTTTTGCTCGGCTTTTTGATTTTCAACCTGGCCGGCCGCGCGCGTTAAAATTTTGGCGGCCGGCTTTCCGAACGGCAATGGTCCCAGCCCGCAGGGACGACAGGATTTGGTTGTGATCCAATCCTTTCTTTACGTCGTGCCGGCGAGCATCCGGACCTCGCGTTGCGGGAAGGGAATGGAAATGCTGTTGGCGCGGAACTGTTCGACAATGGCCTGGTAAATTTCCGTCTGCGCCGGGCCGTAATCGGCCACGGCCGTCCACGGGGAGATGGCGAGGTTGATGGACGAATCTGCCAGCATGGTGATGCCGACACCGGGAATGGGTTCCTTGAGCACACGCGGGTTGTGCGACAGCACGTCCCGCACAAGGGTCAGGGCCGTGTTGATATTCGTTCCGTAGCTGACCCCGACGTTCAGACTGAGCTGCCGGATGTGGCCGTAATTATGCAAGATTTCACCCACAATTTTCCGGTTGGGAATGACGATTTTCGACTGATCGGAATGAAGCAGCGTGGTGGAGAACAGTTCGATGTTGGTCACCTGCCCCTGCACGCCGGCGATTTCGATGTATTCGCCGAACCGGAACGGCTTCGTGAAAATAATCGTCAGCCCGGCCATGAGATTGCCGAGGATGCCTTGCGCCGCCAGACCCACGCCAACACCAGCAACGCTGACGCCCGCGATCAATGCCGTCACGTCCATGCCCGCCGTGCTCAACGCAACGACCAGGGCCAGGGCAAAGGTGAGCAGCCGCACAACGCGAACGAGCAACAGGCGCACGGGCGGTTCCATCGCCTTCTTTTCCAGCCAGCGATCCAGCATTTTGCCCAGCCACCGTGCGACAATGAATCCGACCACCACCACGACGAACGCCGAAACGAGCGCACCGCTGTGGCTGATGACGTAATCAATAAGTTTGTCCTGCCAGGCCGCCAGATTTCCCGTGCTTCCGGTTTTATTCATGGGTCACCTAAATTGATGGTTCGCTGCCACCATTCGTTAAAGGAATTCAACGTCTTTCGTCAATATTTGCTTGCGCAAATTTATTCACCGCGATAGACGGCGCGCGCCGTGCACGTCTCCGCCACGACCACTTCAGCGAGCAACGGCAGCCTCGGTTTCAGCCGTTTCCAGATCCACACGGCAATTTCCTCGCTCGTGGGGTTCTTCAGGCCGGGGATTTCGTTCAGGTAATTGTGGTCGAGTTTTTTCCAGAGCGGCTTGAATGCCGCCGTGATGTCCGCGTAATCCATCAGCCAGCCAAGCTTCGGGTCGCATTCGCCGGCCACGACGATGTCCACCTTGAAACTGTGCCCGTGCAACCGCCGGCACTTGTGCGCTTTCGGCAGCCGCGGCAGCAGGTGCGCCGCCTCGAATTGAAATGTTTTTCGCAATTCCATTTTCATAAATCAAAAATTGGAGCGTTGGAGCATTGGAGCACGGGAGTGTTGGGAAATTTCATCATTCCATCACTCCACTGCTCCATTATCCCATTTCCCAGTCCGTCCACGTCACCAAATCGCCCAGCGCCGGGCGGCCGTCGTGGCGCCACGCCAGCGGCGGGTTTTGCATCCGGCCGAGCGGGCATACGCGGGTCGCCCCCCAATGCGCCAGTTGCAGCGCCAGTTCCTCCCGCCGGTGTTCCGGCGCCGCCAGCCCGACGGTTGAAACCTGACCGTGCACCGGCTCGGCATTTTGCAGCGCCTCCGCCAGGGCGCGCACCGGTTTCACATAAATGAACCGGTTCAGGCACGACAATTGAAACCGGGCATCGGCCTCGTAAACCACCGTCCACGCCGTCGAATCCCGGCTGCACCAATGTTGCGTCGTCTCCGGCGAGTGTGCCGCGCGGACCTCGTAAATGCCCCGGCGCGACGCGATGGCCGCCGCGTGCTCCGTTGGCAATTCACCGCGCGGTTCGGTTTGTTCGCGCCGGTCCAGTTCGTCCGCCAGCCGTTCCGCGAATTGCTCCGGCGACGCTTCGCCGCCGGTCTGGACGTAAATCACGTGCGGCGAAAGGCAGCCCAACTGGTTCCAGGCCACCACGTCGTCCGCTGCAAGCGCCACGACTTGCCCGGCATAAAATCCCGACAACACCTCGCCGGCCACAAAACCGAAGCTCACTCGGTGGCCATAACCGAGAAAACGGGTTTTGATCGGCAATTGTACGCGAATGGCCGCCAGGGTCTCGTCGCTGCCGGTGACCGTCACGCAATCCGCTTCGGCGAATAATGCCATCTCCAGGTCCGCCTGGCCGCCGCGCCATCCGGCAATTTCCAGACAGGCGCCAAGTTTGGCGTCCGCGTCGTAAAGCGAGTGGGCGAACAGCCGGGGCAGAAAGGTTGAACCGCTCGCGCATTTCACGAACTGCGCCGAACGCGTCAGCAGGCCGAGCGTCATGCTCATCAGCGTCGGATTGGGAATGTTGCCCGCCGCGATGTGGACCAGCATTTCCGGGCCGCGCCAGATGTGACGAGTGACGGGGGACGAGTGGCGCGGGTGCGTCGCTTTCCCCGCCACACGCCACTCGTCACTCGACACGCCAGCAGCATCGCCCAGTTCCTGCGCGAGCAATGCATGGAAATTTTCGGGCGTGAACTGCCGGAAAAATTGGTCGAGACCTTTTTGCAATGTCGCCCGGGAAAAGCCGGTCTTTTCCGGCCCCGATTCGAGCGCCAGCCGGCGAAAGACATTGTCAGGCTGCAGCCACGCTTCCGCCACACCGCACAACACCCCGACCAGGCTGTCCGTGGAGCGGTGCGCCAGATATTGCGCGCGGTTGCGTTTCAGCGTCTGGCACGCCTCCGTGACCATGGCCGGCGACAGCGTCGCTTCCGGCGGCAGATCGGTGAGAAAATAGTCGGGCAGGGTCATGCGATTGCGGAGTGCGGAACGCGGAGTGCGGAATGAGTCATCAGCGAACAACCCCGAGGTTCGGCCAAGGCTGCCCGGCCGATCAATTCAAATCCGGTGCCGCGGCGAATCCCGAGATCCTCGGTCTGGATTGCCATCACCGAAAAAACGTTGGCCAGGTCAAACACGCGAATCAGCCCGGTTTCGCCCTCCGCCACTTCGTGCCCGGTTTCAGGGGAAACAATTTGGACGCGGGCCCACGGTGGAAAAGAAAAGTGACGGGGATCAGTTCCTGGGAGCGCCGGCGTCTCGCCGGCAAGTTCTTTTGTTGCTTGCGGAAACAATTGGTGGCGGGACGCCGGCGCCCCCAGGTCATACGCTTGCGAACTGAGTTCGCTCATGCCGTATTCGCAGATGATGTTCTCCGGTGGAACGCCGAACCTATCGGTGATGAGCCGGTGCAATTCGGTTTTGGGCATCGAGCGCGAACGGTTTTTATAGCCACCGGTCTCCATGACCCGGGAACCCGCCGGCAGTTGGAACCGCAAATTGTTTTCCGCCAGATGATCCAGCAGGTGAACGAAGGAAAAGGCCGTGCCCAAAAGAAGTGACGGGTGGCGGGTGGCGAGTGACGAATTCAGCGTCGCGAGGACAGCATCGAAATCCAGCGTCCATGTGCCGTCGTCCGCCACCTTGCCTAAAAACACCCTGGTCGAGGCAGCGTACGCGTTCAACTGTGGCCGCGTTTGTAAAAACGCGGATTCCACGCTTTCACAAGCGCGGCTACGGATGGTTTCAAACATGTGGATTAGGGAGGAGTGCGGCGCTTGCGCCGGTGGAGGGGTCAAAAACAGCAATGCTGAATGCTGAATGCTGAATGCTGAATTCGCAAAAATGTTTCGCTGAAACCACGACCACAACGATGCCTCATAAACCGCCAGCGATTCGGCATTGTGGAAGTGCCGGCTGGGCTTTTGTACCGTCGTGCCGCTGGAATGGAAAACCGCGGTGCGTTCCGCCGGCGGAATGCTGGCCAGTTCCAGTTCCTTGAATATCTCCGTCGGAACCACGGGTATTTCCGTCCAATGTTCGACGGCTCCCGGCATCAGCTTCCGGCCCGCACAGATTTTCCGATAGGCGGGATTGTGTTTCAACTGGAGCGCGAAAAGTTCGAGGGCGAGCCGGTTAAAATCTTTATCGTAGGAGCCGACGTGAGGAGGCTCTGACTGGTTTGGGTCTGGTGTCCCGGTTCCGGGTTCTTGGAATTTGAGACTCCTTACGTCGTCTCCTACAAAAAAACGCTCGCGCAGGCGCGCGGCAAAGTTTGAAAGCTCGGTGGTCATGCGGTTTTTGGTTGCCGGCTGGTTTTCCGCCACAGCCGAGAGACATTATAGCCTAAAGACACGCCACGACAAGCACAGTCACAACCTCAAATTGACTCCCGAGAATAAGGAAACTGCCGGTTGCGGCGGCGATCCAACTCGCTCGCGTATTGCAAGCCCAATGTTTCGGCATTTTTCCGCATCCATGTCGTTAATGGCATCTTACCCGTGGGCGGCGTGTCCACATGGAGCAACTCAGACATCAGACCGCGAATTTCCTCGCGGGTTATGAAAGTATCGCGCATGAACCACCCCACCGGCTTGCCCAGCCAATAGCCCATTCCCGGCGGCACATGGATCAATGGCCGCGGCCGGCCAATCGCGTCGCCAACGGCCTTCACTAATTCACGGTAAGTGAATGTTTCCGGGCCGATGGCATTGATGACAACGTTTTCAGTTCGTCTTCCTTCGGTCACCGCCAGATCGGCCAGATCATCAACATGAATTGGCTGCAACCGATACGAGCCATCGCCAAAGATGGCAAAAACGGGGAATCGCCGGAGTGCCCAGGCAATGTTGTTGATGAGAATGTCCTCGCGCCCAAACAGGACCGTTGGACGCAGAATCGCCCAAGAAAGCCCACCTTCCCGCAATGCCCGTTCCAGCCACGCCTTGCCGGAAAAGTATTCCAGCGGCGAATCTTCCGCTGGATTTGTAATGCTGACGTGAACCACCCGCCGGACGCCCGCGCGCCGGGCTGCGTTGAACAATACCAGCGTGTTTTTCACTGCTTGGGCATGGGTGAACATCCGGTGATTGAAGCGTACCCAGTAGGTGTTATACAACACGTCCACGCCGGCCAGCGCTGCCTCAAGCTTGCCGGGTTCGTCAAATGAGAGCGGATAGGCGTGGATCCTGCCACCAAAAGGATTCACGCGATTTACGGAGTTGGTCAGCGTGACAACCGTCCGCCCCTGCTCCAGCAACCGGGCCGCAATGTAGCGGCCGGAGTAACCAAATGCTCCCGTAACGGCGTGGATTTCATTTTTATTCATTTTCTGTATTTACTGTATTTACTGTATTTTATGATATACTCCACAAAAAATATTATTTCAGCCAGCCACGAATCCGCGCCCCCCATTTGACCAGCTTGACCCGCGACTCCAGAGGCAGCCGGCGGACTTCGCCAAACCAGCCGTCCATCAACTCGAAGAACTCCAGCATCTCTTTCAATTGCTCCCGGGTATGGGCTTCCACCTTGGCCCCGTCGTTAAGCAATGCCTGCGTCTCACGGAGCGTTTTAAGCGTCGGATCCATCTCGCGCCGTTTGCGTTCATCCAAAAGGATTTCAAATAGCTGCCATACGTCTTTGATGGATTGAAAATGCTCGCGCCGGTCACCCATGACATGCACGACTTTGACAACACCCCAGGACTGAAGCTCGCGTAAACTGTTGCTCACGTGGGAGCGCGTTACGCCCAACGCCTCAACAATTTCATCCGCTGCCAGGGGTTGGGGCGAGAAATACAGCAGAGCATGGATCTGTGCCACCATGCGACTGATACCCCAGCGCGATCCCATTTCCCCCCAGTGCAGCACCAGCTTCTCAATGACCGGATTCAGTTTCATTTCTGTTTTTACAGTTATTAGCATAATAAGCAATCCGGTCAAGATTTTATTCATTGCCCGAAAAGCACCCAACTGGTTGATTCCCCTTGTTATTGCCAACACGAGTTCCGTCCGCCACACTGCTTGTCCCGATGAACAAACGGTTTTACATCACCACCGCCATTGATTACGTCAACGGCCAGCCGCATCTCGGCCATGCCTACGAAAAGATCGTCACCGACGTCATCGCGCGGTCGCGCCGCAGCCTGGGTGAGGAAGTATTCTTTCTGACCGGCCTGGATGAACATGGCCAGAAGGTCCAGCAGGCGGCAGTGGCCGAAGGCAAAACACCCCAGGTCTATTGCGATAAGCTGGCGGCGGATTGGAAGGCCTTTGCGAAGAGACTGGAGCTGACCAACGACGATTTCATCCGCACCACCGATCCGCGCCACAAGGAAATCGTCCAGGCCAGCCTCGCCAAGGTTTTTCAAGCAGGCCAAATCTACAAGCAAACCTACGAAGGTTTTTATTCGACCAAAGAAGAAACCTTCCTGACCGACAAGGACCGGCTTCCGGACGGAACCTTTGACCCCGGCTACGGCGAAGTCATCAAGCTGCAGGAGGAAAATTATTTCTTCAAGCAGGGCGAACAACAGCCATGGCTGATTGATTACCTCGAAAAGAATCCGTCGTTCGTCCAGCCCGATACCCGGCGCAACGAGGTGCTCGGTTTTCTGAAAAACAGCAAGCTGGAAGACCTGTGCATCTCCCGGCCGGCGGCGCGGTTGAACTGGGGCATTCCCCTGCCCTTCGACAAGGATTACGTCACCTACGTCTGGTTCGACGCACTGGTGAATTACATCAGCATCCCCGCCGCTCACGGTGATCCGGTTGTCACGGGTGCGCTTCAGTCCGCAATCCGCAATTGAGTTGTGGCCCGCCGACATTCATGTCATCGGCAAGGACATCGTGAAATTCCACGCGGTTTACTGGCCGATCATGCTCAAGGCGATGGGCCTGCCGCTGCCGAAACAGATTCTTGTCCACGGCTGGTGGCAGAAGGACGGCGCGAAAATCAGCAAAAGCACCGGCAACATTGTTGACCCGGTCGCGGTCATAGACGAATGGGGCCTGGACGCGTTCCGGTTTTACGCGCTGCGCGAACTCGACATCGGCCCGGACGGCAACTGGACGGACGCCGGGTTCAAGGCGCGTTATCAGGCTGAACTCGCCAACGGCCTGGGGAACCTGGTCAACCGCTCGCTGTCGATGCTCAAACGTTACCGCAACGGCATCGTGCCGGCGAAGCATGATGAACTGTCCGCCGATGCCGCAAAGGCCGCGGACGAGACACGAACGTTGCTCCAACAAAGCCAGTTGCAGGCTGCGTTGCACAGCATCTGGGGACTGGTCACCCGCGCCAACCAATACGTGGACCAGACCAGGCCGTTCAGCCTGGCCAAAGACCCCGCACAGGCCAAACGGCTTGATGAAGTGCTCTACAACCTGACGGAGACCTGCCGGGTGCTGGCGGTTCTGCTCTGGCCGTTTCTGCCCGGCACGGCGGTGAAAATTTACACGCAACTGGGTTTGACCGGCACGCCGGACAAATTCGACGCGGCGACCTGGGGCGGCTTGACCGCCGGCCACAAAATCGGCGAGCCCGCGCCCTTGTTTCCGCGGAAGGATGGTTGAGCTGGCGCAGGGACGAGCTCTGCGAGCCCCATTAATCCAAGGAAAAGTCAGGGCCTCCTGGAACCCGCCCCTCCGAAAGACATTATTGCGGGTGGCATGTGTTCTGCTAATTTGCAATCATGAAAATGAACCCTGCCATGAATTTTTCATTGCTGGTCATTTTGTCCCTGGCCACCGCGTTTCTGTCCGGCTGTGTAACGACACCGCCGGTTGATTGGGACAGCCGCGTCGGGCATTACACGTACGGCCAGGCGGTGGCCGAGCTCGGTCCGCCGTCCCGGTCAGCCCGGCTTAGCGACGGCAGAATCGAGTACAAATGGTTCATCCGTCCTTACGGCAGCACGAGCTACGGCGCCGGCCTCTCTCCTTATAACATCAACAACAACCTAGGCCCCAGCCCCGTCATCGGACCCAGCTTCGACAACCGCATACTGAAATTGACCTTCGACACCAACGGCGCGCTGACGGCCTGGTCGAAGAATTATTAGCTTCAGTTCAACGCCACGCCGCGGCGGATGTAGGTGGGAATGTCCAGGTCCTCGCCCTTGTGAATCGTCGGCTCGCTTTTGTCGAAGCGCCCCTTGGAAATGATGGCCAGCGGCAGTTGCGCCTGGAGCATTTTGGGTCCGGCCATCCGTCCGCGGCCGCCGGCATTTTTGGCCAGAATTTGTTCGCGCTGCTCCGGGGTCAATGGCGCTTTTGGTGAACCGCAACGCGACCCCGGCCGCGTCACGACGCCACGCGATGTCACCTGTTCGCCCGAATCCCCCGGCGTGGCGACCGGAGGCAGTTCCATAGGAACCGGGCCCTGCCTGGCGGCAATGACCGTCACGGACAAACGGCCTTTCAGCGCTTCATCCACCGCCGCGCCCATGATGATTTGCGCGTGTTCGCAGTGACGGCCGATTTGTTCCATCACGCGGTTCACCTCGGCCATGGTCAATTCCCGGCCGCCCATCAGGCTGACCAGCACGGCGCTCGATTCCGCCAGCGCCCGGCCTTCATCCAGCAGCGGATGCGCAATCAATTTTTCAATAACCTCGCGCGCGCGCGCCGGGCCGGTGGCCTCCACGGACGCAAACACGCTCTCGGAATGGCGGTCGCGCAACAGGGCGCACAGGTCATCGAAGTGAATCCGGATCAAACCCGGCCGCGTGAGCAGGCGCCAGACGCCGCGGACGCTTTCCATCAGCAGACCGTCGGTGAGACGGAACGTGTCCAGCACGCTGGTGTTTTCGTCAATCAACCGGAACGTCTTCTGGCACGGCAGGCAGATGACCCCGTCGGCAACGGACCTGAGCAAATCGAGTCCCGACTCCGCCTGTTGCTGGCGGCGGTTGCATTCGCACAGGAACGGCAGGGTCACAAACGCCAGCACGAGCGCGCCGGTCTCCTTGGCCGCGCGGGCGAGCACGGGGCTGATGCCGCTGCCGGCGCCGCCGCCCAGGCCGGCCATCAGAAACACAACGTCCGCGCCGTCGCACGCCATTTTGAGCGTGGCAAACTGTTCCTCGGCGATGGCCCGGCCGCGTTCAGGGTCGCCGCCCGTGCCCAAACCCCGCAGCAATTTCGTTTCGAGCTGGATTTTGACGGGGGCGGATGATGCCGCGAGCGACGACGCGTCGGTGTTCACCACCGCAAACGCCGCCCCGGAGAAATCCCCGCCATTCAGCGTGTCGAGCATGGCGATCCCGGCGCTGCCGACGCCAAAAATTTTCACCACCGGGGTTTGGACCGGTTCAAGGACGGCCACGGGAGTCTGGGTTTTGGTTTTCATGAGGGGATGCGTTCAGGGCCGGCGTAAAAAACTGGCAAAGGCTCCTTTGAGGCCCCGGGCCAGGGACGGCCGGGCTTCACGTTTGCGGGTTTTGAACGAGCCGTATTTGACGAGGCCGATGGCGGTGACGAATTCGGGCTGGTCGAGAGCGGATTTCAGGCCGCTGACGGAATTGGTCTGGCCAAGCGAAACCGGCATCTGCATCACCTGCCCGGCAAGCGTCGCGATCTGCGGAATGCGAGCGCAACCGCCGCACAGAAAGGCGCCCGCGCGCAGGTAATCATAGAGCCCGGCCGCTTCCAGGTCCTGCGCGACCAGTTGGAAGATCTCCTCCAGGCGCAACGACATGATGCGGCGCAGATGCTCGACGTTGACGGTTTTGAGCGGCAGGCCGAGTTCGTTGGTGATGGTGACCGTCCGGCCCCGGCATTCCCCGTCCACCAGCGCTGCGCCGTGCTCGAGTTTGAGTTTTTCGGCGCGGCTCAACGGCACTTTCAGCCCGTAAGCCAGGTCGTTGGACACATGGTCGCCGCCCACCGCCAGGACGCCCGTGTGCTTGATGACGCCGTCGGCATAAACCACGTAGTCGGTGGTGCCGCCGCCGATGTCCATGACCAGCGCGCCGAGTTCCTTTTGTTCGTTCGACAGCAGGGCGAGCGACGAGGCGAGGCCGTTGGAGACAATTTCATCCACCTCCAGCTGCAATCCTTTGACAAGGCGGATGGCGTTCTGGAGCCGGTTGGTGTTGCCATGAACGACATGGACTTCCACTTCCAGCCGGGAACCGAGCATCCCGACGGGATTCGTCACGCCGTCATGGCCGTCCACAAAAAAATGCTGGCGGATGGCATGCACGACGTTGTTTTCCGTCGGCAGATTGATCGCCTTCGCGTTTTTGATCACGTCCTGCACGTCGTCTTCGGTGATTTCGCGGTCGGCGGAAACGACCGGATGCACGCCGCGGTTGTTGAAGCCGCGGATGTGCGCGCCGGTGACGCCCAGGTAAACGTTCCGGATCTCCACGTCGGCCATCTGTTCGGCCTCGACGATCGCGTTGCGCACGTCCTCCTCGGCCTGGGCCGGGTCCACGATCTCGCCCTTGCGCACGCCGCGGGAGCGCGCCTGGCCGAGGCCGATGATGTTCAGTCCCGCCTTCGCGGGATCGGTCCCGCCTTCGCGGGATTCGCCGACGACGGCGCAGACCTTGGACGTGCCGATCTCCAGACCGACCACGATGGACGAATCATTATCAAACATTTTTCCTCCGGATATGTGCGGGGTTCACCGGCTTGGGCGCGACGGACGGCGCGGCGACGGCTTCCATCCAACGGACGGGCACGTTGTTGGAAACCGCCAGGTTGAGCGACGACACCGTTTTGTTCAGACGCTGTCCCCAATCATAAATCTCACGCCAACGACGCAATTGTTGCTCCAAATGGTCCAAACCGAAAGTAATTTCGCCACCCTGATCCGTGGTCACGACGACAACGCCCGGAGCCGACACGTCGATGCGCCGCAAATCCACCAGCCCGGCCATCGGCGAATGATCAAACGCGCCGATCAATCCCAGCGCCGCCTGCACCTGCGGTGATTCAACGCGATGGCCCGGCTGCAATTGATACACGTTCAACCCCGTGATCACCGGCAGTTGCTCGTTCACCTGTGCCAGCGGAACCATGCACAACCGCGGGTCCAGCGGCTGGATGACGCAGCCGTCTGCATCGAGCTGAAACACCGTCACGGTAATGCCGTCCGTCGCGCTGGCACGCGGGATGTTCACCTGGGCAACCGGGTCGCGCTCGGTCACGTTGATTTTCAACGTGCGCGGCAGGACGCGCTCGACGGAGACGGAACCGATCGTGGAAACCAGTTCCAGGTTCCGCTTGACCGACGTCAAATCCAGCGCAATCAAATTGTCACCCAGTTTCACGCCCGACCACCGGCGCAACTGGTCCGGGGCAATCCGGCCGTCGGTCTTCACCTCGACGTGCTGGATGGCAAAGGCGGAATTTTCGTAAACGAACCGGTCCAGGGCCCACTCGCCCGTGCGCCAGAGCAGATAAAGACCGAACACCGTGCCGAACAGGATGCCCGCCGACAGCGCCGCCAGCCGCGTGCGCGAGGCCCGCACCCGGTCGGAGCGCAGCTTCACGTTGAGCACGTGCACCCGGTGCAACCGCCGGTTCTTTCGTTCGCGTTTAAACCACATAGGGTTAATGACTAAACCATAATGACTAACATCACGGGACGGGAGACCTGGTACAGGCCATTCGCCATTTGAACATTTGAAAATTCTTTCGTCATTCGGATTTCGTCATTAGTCATTTTTGATTCTTCATGCGTTTTGCAGATCGCTTCAATGCCAGGTCCACCATGCGCTGGCAGAGTTGGGCGTAATTCAACCCCGCCGCGGCCGCCGCCTTCGGCAGCAAACTGGTCTCCGTCATCCCCGGCAACGTGTTCACTTCCAGCACCACCGGCGCGCCGCCGGCGCGCACCATCACATCCACCCGCGCATAATCGCGTCCGCCCACCGCCGCGAACGCGCCCAGCGCGGCGGCTTGAATCCGCCAGGTCGTCGCGGAATCAAAATCCGCCGGGCAAAAATATTTCGTGCGGCCCGCCGTGTATTTGTTGCGATAATCGTAGCTGCCGGTTTTGGGACGGACTTCCACCACCGGCAACGCTTCGCCGCCCAGAATTCCGACCGTCGTTTCCCGGCCGGCAATTTTTTCCTCGACCAGGACCTCGGAATCGAATTTCAACGCCTCGGCCAGCGCGGCGGGCCAGTTTTCAACACCCTCGACGAATTGCAAGCCGACGCTTGAGCCCTGCCGCACGGGCTTCACCACCAGCGGCGGCCGCCAGCCTTCCGGCCACGGGGCGGTTTTTGAATCCAGGACCAGGTATTTCGCCGTGGGCACCCCGGCCTCCAAACACCGCTTTTTCGTCAGCACCTTGTCGAATGCAATTCGGCTCGCCTCGGCGTCGCAGCCGGTGTAAGTCACGCCCAGTTTGTCCAGACGCTGCTGCACCGTGCCGTCCTCGCCGTAGGTCCCGTGCAACGCCAGAAACACCAGGTCCGTGCCGGCCGGCAGGGCCCACGCGTCATCGCGCGGATCCAGTTCCCGGACTTCGTGGCCGAGCGACCGCAACGCCCCGGCCACCGCCGCGCCGGAACGCAGCGACACTTCGCGCTCGGCGCTCGGGCCGCCGAGCATCACGGTGACGTTCAATTTCCGGCTCATTCCTCGCCGATAATTTCGACTTCGGTTTGCAAATCAATGCCGCGCTCATTTTTCACGCGCCGCTGCAAAATGGCAATCAATTCCAACACGTCGCGCGCCGTCGCGCCGCCGTCGTTCACGATGAAATTTCCGTGCTCGGCGGAAACCACCGCCCCGCCGACGCGCGCGCCTTTCAATCCCAGTTCGTCAATCAATTTGCCCGCCGGAATGGCCGCCGGATTTTTGAACAGGCAACCGGCGCTCGGCGCGGCGGGCTGCGAAGCCCAGCGCTTTTCGCTGAAGGCCTTCATGCGCTGCTCGATTTCCGCGCGCGGCGCTGGCCGGCACTTGAACACGACGGCCAGCGCAATGTTCGTTTTCAAAGCGGCGCAACTGCGATACTCCACCGACATTTCCTTTGGCGCGAGATCGCGCACATGACCGACAAAGTCCATCAGCCGCACCGACTCGACGACATCGAACGTCGCGGCCCCCATGGCACCGGCGTTCATGCGGAGCGCGCCACCCACGCTGCCCGGAATGCCCTCAAGAAATTCCACGCCGCTCAAACCTTTCCGTTTCGCCTCGACCGCGACATTTTTCAATTTTGACCCCGCGCCGCAATGCAATCGTTCGCCGGCAACGTCAATGCGGCTGAAATTCGCATGCGCCAGGCTGATGATGACACCGCGAAAACCGCCGTCCCGCACCAGCAGGTTTGAGCCCCGGCCAATCACGAAAAATGGCAGTTCCCGTACACGGCAAAATTTTACCACCTCCGCCAGGTCCGCCTCCGACGGCGGCTCGACGTACACGTCCGCCGGCCCGCCCACGCGCAGGGTGGTGTGCCTGGCCAGCGGTTCGTCCGGACGGATGACCGTCGCGCGTGAAACGCGCCCGGCCAGGTCGCCGGCTATTTGTGCTCCCGCATTCATCGGTCGTTCCAAAATGGAATCCGCCGGCCTCATGCGTCCCGTGACACTGCCGGCCGGGTGGATGCATCCGCGCCACCGGCGGAACCGGGGGCCGGGTGCGGCAGTCCGTCGGCCTTTTCCGGTTGTCGCGTAATGGCGGCCAGCATGATTTCCGCGATTTGTTCCGCCGCCTTGGGCGCGTGCCATTGCGCCAGGGCGGCCTGCATTTTCACGCGGGCGGCCGGGCCTTCCAGCAATTCGCACAGCAAGGCGGCGACCCTCTCCGAGGTCGCATTTTTTTGTTCGAGCAATCGCGCCGCGCCGCTCGCCTCAAAAGCCCGGGCGTTGTAAAACTGATGGTTGTCGGCCGCGGCGGGATACGGCACGAGCACCGCCGGCAGGCGCACGGCGGCGATTTCCGCGAGCGACGAGGCGCCGGCGCGGCTGATGGCAATCGTCGCCGCTCCAAGGACCATGTCCATTTCCGTCAGGAACGGTTTCACCACGGCCTTGAATCCGTGCCTGGCATAGGCCTGTTCCATCTTTTCCACGTCCCTGGGACCGGCCAGATGCAACCACTGCCAGGTAGAAGTGCGATTGCCGAGGGACGACAAGGCGGACAGGATAATATCATTGATGCCGCCGGCGCCCTGGCTGCCGCCCATCACCAGGATGGTCGGGCGATCGGGGTCAAGCCGGAACGCGGCGCGGCAGGGCGTGGGGTTGCCTGATTGGAATTGCGGGCGCACCGGCGTGCCGGTCCGGGTGACCTTGCGGGCGCGCAGGCGGGCCGCCGCATCCGGAAAACCGACGAACGCCTCGTCCACGAACCGCGCGAGGAACCGGTTGGCACGGCCGGGAATGATGTTGGATTCGTGCAAAAATGTCCGGGCGCCAAACTTTCTGGCCGCGAGGATGGGCGGCGCGCTGGTGAACCCGCCCATGGCGAGCACGGCCTGTGGCGGTCGGGATTTGAAAATCCCGCGCGCCGCGCGCCACGATTGCCAGAAGCTGCGCGCAAACGAAAGGTAATTGCGGTTCTGCAACGCCACGGCGGGCAGCGTGATGACTTCCATGCCGGGGGCGGATTTCACGGCTTCCTGGTCCACCTCTTTGGGCGAAACGAGCAGGGTCACGGCGCAACCGCGTTTCTGCAGTTGTTCGGCGACCGCCAGACCCGGAAACAGATGCCCGCCCGTGCCGCCGCAGGCGATGGCGACGAAGGGCGTGTTGGCTCCGGGCACAGTCATGTGGCTCTGGCCGCGAAGGGATTTTCGTCAATCACCGGGGCGGTGGCCCGGACTTTTTCCCGCGCGGGCGCCTGGCGGGCGATGCTGAACAGCAGGCCGACGCAAGTGAGCATGGCGAGCAGGTTTGAGCCGCCGTAGCTGATGAACGGCAGCGGCAAACCCTTGTTGGGCAGGGCGCTGGTGACGACGCCGATGTTGATGGCCGCCTGGAAACTGATCAAAAACGTGATGCCCGCCGCCAGCAGGCTGCCAAACGGGTCGCGCGCCCGGAGCGCGATGGAAATGCCGCAGATGGCAATGATGACAAAGGCCAGCAGGACGAGCAGCGTGGCAATCAAGCCGAGTTCCTCGCCGATGATGGAGAAAATAAAATCGGTGTGGTCTTCCGGGACGAAGCCGAGCTTTTGGCGGCCGTTGCCGAGGCCGAGGCCGGACCAGCCGCCGGAACCAAGCGCAATCATGGCCTGGTACGCCTGATAGCCGACGCCATCTTTGTGCTGTTCCAAATCCCACCAGCTGAAAATGCGCTTCAGGCGCATGGGATCATGCCAGAGGGAAACCGCCAGTCCGGCGGCGCCGAGCAGGACCGGCGGAACGATGTATTTCCAGCGGACCCCGGCGACGAGCAGCAGCGCACCACTGACCGCGGCGAGCAGGATGGTGGTGCCGCGGTCCGGCTCCACAAAGACCAGGCCGAGCACCAGGGCCACGAGCGCGCCGGGAAAAACGATGCCGCGTTTCCAGGTCTGCATCTGCCGCTGGTAACGGTCGCCATACCACGCCAGCAGGATGATGAGCGCGATTTTCGCCAGTTCGGACGGTTGAAAGCGCACGCCGTGGAAATCGAACCAGCGGCGCGCGCCGTTGATCTTCCGGCCGATGTGCGGGACGAGCACCAGCACCAGCAGCAACACGGCGATGAGGAAAACCGGCCAGGCGAATTTTTTGAGCCATTGATAATCGAGGGTGGTCGCCGTCACGCAAAGGACGAAGCCAAACGCGCACCAGACGAGTTGCATCATCAGGTAATGCGCGCCCACCTGGGTCACACTCGAGCTGTAAAGCATCACCAGCCCCAGCGCCAGCAGGGCGGCGACGCAAAACGCCAAAGTTGTGACGGCGACTTTCATGTCAATGACTTAAAATCCCGCCGGTCGGGACCAGCCGCTATCAATCGGGCGTTTTATTGACCGGCCGGTGTGCCGGCGGGCGCGGGCGCCGGGGCTGGCGGCGGCGGCGCAACCGGAGCCGGCGCGGGAGCCGCAGCTTCAGCCTTCGCCGGAATCTTCAGCTTCTGCCCGACCTTGATGTGGTCCGAACTCAGATTGTTTTCGGCTTTGATTGCCTTGGGGGTTGTGCTGTGCGCCCTGGCAATCTTGGTCAGGTTATCGCCGGATTTCACGACGTAGGTTTCACCGCCGCCCATGCCGGTTTCGGACGCGGCCGCAGCGCCGGCCGGTGCCGTGCCGCCAGCCGGAATGACCAGTTTCTGGCCGACTTTCAACTTGGCCGGCTCGACTCCGGGGTTGGCCGCTTCCAGCGCCTTGAGCGTCACGCCGTTTCGCTTCGCGATTTTTCCAAGCGTGTCACCGCGGACGACGACATATTCGCTTCCGGGTTGCTCGACGGGCGGGGCCACCATGACCGGCGGAGCCGCCACCGGCGGATTGGAGGCAACCATGGGCGGCGGATTCGTGTCCACGGCCACGGTGTTCGTGTCCACCGGCGGGTTCTGGTTTTCTTCGGTGGCCTGTTCACGTTTGCAACCCTGGATGAGCATGACGGTCAGGCCGACGATGCCGGCCACGAGCACGCAAAGCACGCCGAGTTTCATGCGGGACCGGCGTTTGCTTTGCTGCTCCAGCAGGGAGCCCTGGGGTACGAATGGGTTCGGATTATTCATTGATTTGGCGCTGATAGCGTCCTTTCTTCGAGGTGGTTTGATTTTTTCCGCAGCGAAATTTTCCCTCGGCAAATTTCACGGCGTGTTAAATTCATTTTGTTCATCGGCATCGGGCGGAAGTCATCGCCGCCGTTCAAGCCGGCTGGTGAAACGGCCACTCCGCCGGTCCCTGCGCGCCCGGCCCTTCCAAGCGAAGTTATTAACAGCCGGGGGCCGTTTGTGCAAGGGACAAAGCGCAAATTATTCAATGTCAGTGCCGCTTTCATCTCAGTTTCAAGGTGGCCAGGGCCACGACCGCGAACAGCACGCACAAAATGTAAAATCGCATCACCACCTGGGATTCGTACCAGCCTTTTTTTTCGAAATGATGGTGCAGCGGGGCCATCAGAAAAATCCGCCGCCCGGTGCCGTAATACTTCCGGGTGATGCGAAACCAGCCGGTCTGCAAAATCACCGATGCCGCCTCCAGCACGAACACGCCGCCCGCAATCACCAGCACAAACGGCTGATGAATCAACACCGCGATGATGCCGAAGGCGCCGCCGAGGGCGAGGGACCCGGTGTCGCCCATGAACACCTGCGCCGGGTGGCAGTTGAACCATAAAAATCCCAGCCCGGCGCCGATCATCGCCGCGCAGAACACCGTCAATTCGCCCGCGCCGGGCACGTAGGGAATCTGCAAATAGGCCGCCGCCTTGATGTTGCCCGCGACATAGGTGAACACCAGGAACACGAAGCCGACAATCAGCGTGCAGCCGATCGCCAGCCCGTCGAGGCCGTCCGTCAGGTTCACCGCATTCGAGCTGCCGACAATCGCCAGCACCACGATCAGCAATCCGATCCCGCCCGCGTTCATCGCCACCGGATGTTTGCAGAACGGCACCATGATTTCCGAGACCAGCCTGCCGGTCGAAGGCGTCATCCACAAATAGAAGCCGATGAAGGTGGCCAGCGCGAATTGCGACACCAGCTTGACGCGCGGCGGGGTGCCACCGCCGGCCTGCTGGATGATTTTGGCGTAATCGTCGTAAAAACCCAGCCCCGACAGCACCAGCACCGACAGCAGGGTCAGCAACACCAGTTTGCTGTCCAGCTGCGTCCACAGCACGGTGGAAAAAAACAGCACCGCCACGATCAGGATGCCGCCCATCGTCGGGGTTCCTTTCTTGCTCAAAACCCGCGCCGCCAGGCCGCCGGCCTCCTCGGCCTTGTCCGCATAATCCTGGCCGAACCGCAATTGTTTCAGCCAATGAATGATTTTCGGGCCGAGCCACCAGCTCAACATCAGCGCCGTGACCGCCGCGCCCGCGCTCCGGACCGTGATGTAACGAAACAGCCGCAAGGCCGAGAGGTGGTCCGCCCAGGGCGTCCCCTTCGACCAATCGAGCAGCAGCTGGCTCAAGTAATAAAGCATTGCTTTGGTTCACGACTTTTCCGACTTCAGCGTCGCGGCGATGCGTTCCAAGCGCAGCGTCCGCGACGCCTTCAACAAAACCACGTCACCCGCCTTCAAAAAATCCTTCACCGCCTTCACCGCCGTTTCCACGTCCGCAAATTCCATCACCCGGGTCAACCCCGCCTCGCGGGCCGCCCGCGCCATGACCGCCGCCATCCGGCCCACGGCGAACAACTGGCCGATGCCGAGTTCCGCCGCCCGGCGGCCGACCTCCGCGTGCGCCGCCTCGCTGTGCGCGCCCAGCTCGTTCATATCGCCGAGCACCGCGACGCGCCGGCCCTGCAACGGCAGGCTGCAAAGCGTTTCCAGCGCCGCCAGCGTCGAATCCGCGTTCGCATTGTAGGCGTCGTCCAGCACGCGCACGCCGCCGGCTTCCCAGAATTGCAACCGCATCTTCGGCGGCTGGCACTCGGCCAGGCCGTCCCGCACCGCGGGACGGCCCAGACCCAGTTCCTCACTGACCGCAACCGCAAACAAAGCGTTCGTCACCTGATGCCGGCCCAGCAAATTGACCCGGTATTCGCCGCTGAATTCAGCCTTCGGCGCTTCCACGCGGAACGTCGCGCCATTTTTGTCCAGGCGAATCGAACGCGCCCGCCAGTCGTTTTTTTCACCGGTCCCGACGCGCACAACCGTCGCGCGCGTGCGCCTGATAATTGGCTCCATCCATTCGTTGTCACCGTTGACAAAGAGCTTTCCGTCCGCCGGCAGCAATTCCGCCAGCCAGCCTTCTTCTTCCACCACTCCCGCCAGGTCGCCGAAAAATTCCAGATGCTCGCGGCCGATGTTCGTCAGCACGCCATATTTCGGCCGGATCATTTTCACCAGCGGCGCAAGCTCGCCCGGATGGTTCGTACCGGCTTCGAGCACCGCGGCCTGGTGCGATTTGTCCAGGCGCAACAACGTCAGCGGCACGCCGATGTCGTTGTTGAAACTCGCCTCGCTCCAGAGCGTCGCCCGCGCCGACCGCAACGCCGACGCAATCAATTCCTTCGTCGTCGTTTTGCCGTTCGATCCGCCGACGGCAACCACGGGCAAATCAAATTCGCGCCGGTAGGCCGCCGCCAGCCGTCCGAGGGCGGCGCGCGCGCCGTCCACCACGAGCACCGCGCAATCCGGCAGCCGGGCGGGAACCTTTTTTTGGTCCACGACCACGGCGGCGACGCCCTTGGCCGCAACCTCGTACAGAAAGTCGTGGCCGTCGAATTTTTCACCTTTGATGGCAAAAAACAGATCGCCCGGCTTTGCCTGCCGCGAATCGGTGCAGACATTTTTGACCGGCGTTTCCCCCGTCCCGCGCCGGATTTCCGCCGAGGCGGCCTCGGCGACAAATTTCAAAGAACGTGTTTCCACAGTAAATGGTTCAGCCCGGGTTCACGGGGCCTGCGCGCCGGCCGGCAGCCGTGAACCGCCCGCCGCCACGAGTGGTGGCGCCGAAGCCGGCGGTGATTCATTTTTGTCCGGCGGAATGTTCAGATAGCTTGCACAGCGCTCGGCGATGTCCCGGAAGACCGGCCCGCAAACCTGGCCGCCGTAATAACCTTCCTTCGGCTCGTCCATCACCACCGAGATGCAAAGCTGCGGGTCGTCCGCCGGGAAAAAGCCAATGAACGACGAGATGTATTTATGTTCGGCATAGACGCCGTTTTCGACTTTTTGCGCCGTGCCGGTCTTGCCTGCCACGGTATAATCCTTCATGGCCGCACCCGGCGCCGTCCCGTCCGGCGTCGGAACGGTCTTGAGCGCTTCGACCATCAATCTGTCGGCGGATTCGCTGATGACCTGGCGGACGCGCTGCGGCGCGTATTGCTGCACCACTTTGCCATTGTGGTCTTCGAGGCGGTTCACCAGCATCGGACGCATGAGCCAGCCGTTGTTCGCCAGCGCGCCCATGGCCATGAGCATCTGCAGCCGCGTCACCGCAATGCCCTGCCCCATCGGAATCTGCGCGATGGACACCTTGCTCCACTTTTTGACCGGGTACAGAATTCCGCGGGCCTCGCTCGGCAGCGGAATGCCCGTGCGCTGGCCGAAGCCGTAATCCCACGCGTAATCGTAAAGCCGGTCCTCACCCAGGCGGATGCCGATTTTGGCCGCGCCGATGTTGGACGACTTGGTGATGATGCTCTCGGTCGTCAGCAGGCCGTACGGTTCATGGTCGTGCAACACCCGGCCGGCGAAGGCAAAGTGCCCCTGCTCGCAATCAAACGTGTCGGCCAGTTGCACCGCGCCCTCGTTCAACGCGCCGGAAACGACGACGATTTTGAACGTCGAGCCGGGTTCCATCAGGTCGCTGATGACGCGGTCGCGACGCGCATCCGGGGTCGCGGCGCCGGGATTGTTCGGATCGTAATTCGGCAGCGTGGCCAGCGCCAGGATTTCGCCGGTCCGCGGACGCATGACGATGGCTGTGATGCTGATGGGCGTATGTTTTTGCAGCGCGTCGGCCAGGGAAGTCTCCACGATATGCTGGATGGCCGAGTCGAGGGTGAGTACGACGTTCAAGCCGTCGCGCGCCTGCACATCTTCATCCCGCAGCGCGACCAGCTCGTGTTTCTGGCGGTCCGTCTGCGTCACACGCCAGCCCGCCGCGCCGCTCAAGGCCGGATTCAAGACCAGTTCCATGCCGTCGCGCCCGACCGTTTGGGAAACATGGTTGGTGGTGGTTTCCGTTCCCGTGAAACCAAGCACGTGCGCCGCCAGTGAACCGCCCGGATACACGCGCAACTGGTCGTCCACCGGGTCGGTGAAAATCGCGCTCGAACGCAAATCCCGGAATGCCGCGCGCGCCGTGCGGGATAATTTCTTCTCGTCCACCCCGAACGAAAGGTTGGTCATCGTCATCTGGATCCGCTGCCACGTTTCGTCCGTGACCTTGTGTTGGAGGACGACATAGCGGTTGGTGACGGCTTCCCCTTTTTGATTTATCGTCAGGCGCGGCAGCAGGCGCTGGTACAAGTCGCCCTCGTTCATCTGCAACAGCGGCGCCAGCGCCCGGGCGACCACCGCCTGCCGGTCGCCAATCAGGACCGGGTCGGCGCAGACGGTCTTCACAAAAATGCTGGTCGCCAGCAGATTGCCGCGCGCGTCGAGGATGTTGCCGCGGCGCGGCGCCTGCCAGAATTCGCGCTGGGTGTTTTGCTGGGCCTTGTTGGCCAGTTCGTCATGGCGCAACACCTGCAAATCCACGAGCCGGTAACCCAGGCCGCCAAATCCCAGGACAAGCAGCCCCAGCAGCAGCAGCACCCGCTTCAATTGCAGCCGTTTGGTCATCGTAAAAACGGCCAGCCGCCCGTGGCGATCGGTTCCTCACCCGACGGCGTCACGAGCGGCGGCCAAAATGTTCATTTATTGGGTCGTCGCGCCAGCGGGCCTTTCCGCCAACTGACGCGTCAAATTCTGGTTTTTCGGCGGCGCGGCCGCCGGTTCCGCCAACCGCACCACCTGCATCGGTTGCGCGGGCGCCAGGCCGAGGCTCAGTTCCCGGGCACGCCGGTCCAGCATGGCCGGCGACCGCAGGATGGACAACTGGTCGCCGAGTTTCTGGTCGTCGTTTTGCAGCCGCGCCAGGCGCAGTTCGCGCTGCCGGATCTGCTGGCCGAGCTGGTAAATCTGGCTCTTCTGCCAGACGTAGCCCACGGCCGACCCGGCAATCAACAGGCACAGCCCCAGCGCCTTCAACGCCGGTCCGAACCGGATTGCCGCCGACTGATTTTTCCGATTTTTTGCCATTTTAAGTCTTCTCCAACACCCGCAACTGCGCGCTGCGGCTGCGCGGATTTTCGTTCAACTCATCTGCGCCGGGTTTGACGGCCTTGCGCGTCACCCATTTCAGTTCGGGTGTGCGCGGCTCACGCAACTCCGGAACGTCCATGCCTCCGGTGAACGTGTAATCCCGCGCCCGCGCGCGCCCGAAATCCTTCACCACCCGGTCCTCCAGCGAATGAAACGTGATGACCGCCAGCCGTCCGCCCGGCTTCAAAAGGGTCACCGCCGCTGCCAGCCCGCGTTTCAAAGAACCGATTTCGTCGTTCACCGCAATCCGCAGCGCCTGAAAAATCCTGGTCGCCGGATGCGCCTTTCTTCCGCGGCGCGGACTGAGCCGCTCAATCAATTCCGCCAGTTGCCGCGTCGTCTCAAATTTTCGCTGTTCACGGTCATGGGCAATCGCCTTCGCAAACCGCCGCGACTCGCGTTCACCGCCCCATTCCCAAAAAATCTTCGCCAGTTCTTCCGCGCCGGCGCCGTTCACCAGGTCCGCCGCCGTCAGCGTCTGCCGCGTGTCCATCCGCATGTCCAGCGGTCCGTCGTGCTGGAAACTGAACCCGCGTCCGGCCGTCTCCAGTTGCGGCGAACTCACGCCCAGATCCAGCAACACGCCGTCGCAACCAGCCGCCGGGATCCAACCGGCCATGTCCGCAAAATTTCCACGGCGGATTTCAAACCGGCCGGGGAACTGTTCCGCCAGCCGTTGCTTTGCCGCCTCAACCGCGGCGCCATCGCGATCGCACCCATACAACCATCCAGTCGGCGAACTCGCGGTCAGGATGCTCGCTGCGTGCCCAGCTCCACCGAGCGTCCCGTCGGCGTAACGTCCGCCCGGTTTCGGCTTTAGCGCGTTCAGCACCTCCGCCGCCATCACTGTTTTGTGAACGAAATCCGGCACTGCGCATGGTGGATCGCGGGTTTAATCCGTCGTTGCCCGGAACATCCGCTCGGCCAGGAATTCCCAGGCCTTTTCCGGGGGCGGCAGGACCGGCAACCCGGTTTCGGCCGCCGTGCGTGATTTAATCGGCACCACCTCAACGTCGGCATCGCTGAGGTCGTTGTGCATGACCTTCACACTGTCCAGCGACAGCTCGGACTGCACGGCTGGCCGCGGGTTTTCCGGCTCAGCCGGCGCCTCGCGCCAGAGCGAAATGGGATTCAATTTGCTGGCCCAGGAGGAGGCGCGCGTCGGGCCGGGCGGCCAAGGCGGCAGCTTTTGCGTCTTGGCCGCGACGGGAGCAACGTCCTTCCTGACTGGCGCGGCCACGGCATCCGGTCCGGGCCTCGCTGATTCCGCGCAGGCGGAGGGTTGAAACGGGTTTTGGATCGGCCCGAACTTCGGCAGATACACGCGCTTGTTGGCGCGATACAAAATCTCCTCGCGCCCGTTGACGATGCTCTTTCCAGCCGCCAGTAATTTTGCCAGGTTCATAAATGCTACTCCATCAGTTTGAAGGCTTCGTGCGCCAGCACGGCGTCGGAGGCCTTGACTTTCTCGTAACTCTGCGGGTTCCAGATCTCAAAACGATCCAACAGCCCGACCAGCACCGCTTCGTTCCGGATGCCGGCGGTGCGGGCCATTCCCTCCGGCAGACAAATCCGTCCCGCCTTGTCCACGCCCACCTGCACCGATTCGCCGCCGATGAAACGCTTCAAAACCACTTTGTTTGGGTCGCCGTTCGACATGGCGTCAATGGACCGCACCAGTTTCGCCATTTCGCCGGGCGGCAATACGCGCAGGCACGGACCCTCTTTCGACTTGGGCCACAACATCAGGGTCAGTTCCGTGCCCGGCTTTTCGGGCCGCCACTTGGCCGGGATTTGGACGCGCCGCTTCTCATCCACTCCATGCCGATAGAGTGAATTGTAGTAAGTCGGCTCTTTATTCATGGCGACCCGTACTTATCCACCGAACAAACCCAGTGCTGCCTTATTCCCCACGACGCTCCACTTTTATCCACTTTGCCCCACCCCATGTCAATAAAAATTTGTCAAAAATTTAGCGGCTTATTCCGGAGTTATTCACAACCAAAAGTTGGGCTTAAAAATCTGGATTTAAATCTTATAACGCGATGACTTGAAATTGAAACCGGAAACCGGAAACTGGCCGCGTGCGAACCGCTGATTTCGATTTTGAGCTGCCGCCGGAACTGATTGCGCAACATCCCGCGCCACGGCGCGACGAATCGAAACTCCTGGTCCTGCAACGGACGGACGGAAGCGTGGAGGACCGCTTGTTCCGGGATTTGCCGGGGTTCTTGCGCGCCGGCGACGTGCTCGTGCTCAACGATTCCCGCGTGATACCAGCCCGCCTGCGCGGGACCAATGCGCGCACCGGCGGACAATTCGAATTGTTGTTGCTCGAAGAAAATGCGCGCAACGACTGGTGGGCCATGCTGCGGCCGGGCAAACGCGCGCGCCCGGGCACGCAAATCGTTTGTCAGACACCCGACGGAACCGCAACCTCGACCCGCGCGACCGTGGTCGAAACGAACGATGCGGGCCATCGGCGCTTGAATTTTTCCGGTTCGCCGGACATTCGGAACGAACTTGACCGGTTGGGGGAAGTTCCGCTGCCGCCTTATATTCAGCGGGTTGGCCGGTCCGCGGCAGACCGGGAGCGTTACCAGACGGTCTATGCGCGGGATGCTGGTTCCGTGGCGGCACCGACGGCGGGTTTGCACTTCACTCCGGAAATGCTGGCGCAAATCCGGGCGATGGGTGTGATGGTCTGCTTCGTCACGCTGCACATCGGCCCCGGCACGTTTATGCCGGTGAAAGCCGAAACGCTGGCCGCGCACAAGATGCACGAGGAACGCTACGAACTGGACGCGGAGGCCGCCCGCATCGTGAACGAGGCCAAAAGCGCCGGCCGCCGTGTCGTGGCCGTTGGCACGACGGCCGTGCGCGTGCTGGAAAGTGTGGCCGCGCAGAATGGCGGAAAACTTGCAAAAAGCGCTGGAAAGACGGGCATTTTCATCCATCCGCCATTTTCTTTTCAAATCGTGGACGCGCTGCTGACCAACTTTCACCTGCCCCGCTCCACGCTGTTGATGCTCGTCAGCGCATTTGCCGCGCCGGGCGAAACACGCGGGCGCGAAATGGTCCTGGCCGCCTACGCCGGAGCCATCCGCAAACGTTACCGCTTCTTCAGCTACGGCGATGCGATGCTATTGTTATGATTCCAAAATCAAAAAGTCGGATGGCCAAACCGTCCTTGCCGTTTGTTCTGGTCAACATGGCCATGACGGCGGACGGAAAGATCGCGACGGCGAACCGCGCGGTGTCGTCGTTCGGCAGCGCCCACGACCACGAGCACCTGCTGGAATTGCGCGCGACGGCGGATGCAGTGATGGCCGGGGCGCGCACGGCGGATTCGGCGGCCATCAATCTGGGACCGGGACCGGCCCGGTTCCGGCGCTTGCGTCTGAAAAACGGGCTGGCGGAGTACAATTTGCGCATCATCGTCAGCGGCAACGGTTCACTCAATCCCAAGGCGGAAGTTTTCAAACACCGCTTCTCATCCATCCTCGTCCTCACCACCGGGCGGGCTTCACCGGCAAAGCTGCGACGGCTGCGGGCTGTGGCGGACGAAGTAAAGGTTTGTGGCGAGCGCGAAATCGACTTTCGCCGCGTTTTTTGTTGGTTGCGGGCAAAATGGGGTGTCCAACGCCTGCTCTGTGAAGGTGGCGGCGGATTGAACGACGCCCTGTTCCGGGCCGGTCTGGTGGATGAATTGCATCTCACGATTTGCCCAAAGGTTTTTGGCGGGCGGAACGCTCCCACCATCGCCGACGGAAGCGGTTTTGGCCGGCTGGCGAACGCATTTCCGCTGCAAATCAAATCATTCCGGCGCATTGCCGACGAGCTTTTTGCCGTGTTCAGGCGGTGAAGCGGCGGTGAGTAACGCCCAACTTATTCACAAGGGCGGCCAGCTGTCCGTTTCCAGTTCGTAACCGGGCTGGAATGCAAACAAGACCGGGTTTGGCCTTCATGGAACGATAAAGCAGGCGAAAAGGGTTTCCCCCGTCCTGCCTGCGATTTACCCGTTTAGGGACTGGTAAGCCGGTGGAACGGGTGTTTGCCACAAAATGCCAACCGCTTTGTCACCCGGCACAACCCTGTCGGCAGTCTCGCGAGACTGTGTGAAAAGTCGGTCATGAGCGAAACCTTTACGCCGCCCGCCCGTCTCTGACAAGGATGAACCATCGGACTGGTCTGGATCGTTCCCAAACGCTGCTCTTTCCCGAACGGCTGGAGGATTACGTCGGGGCCGAAAACCCCGTGCGCTTCCTGGACGCCTTCGTCAGCAGCCTCGATATGCACGTGCTGGGCTTTACCAAGGCCCGCTGCGCCGCCACGGGCTGTCCGCCCTACGACCCGGGGGCGCTGCTCAAGCTGTATTTGTACGGTTATCTGCACCGCATACGGTCGTCGCGGTTGCTGGAGGCGGAATGTGGGCGCAACGTGGAGGTGATCTGGTTGTTGGGCAAGCTGGCGCCCGACCACAAGACCATCGCGGATTTTCGGAAGGACAACCTCCAGCCGCTGCGGGCGGTGAACCGGCAGTTCACGGGGCTATGCCAGAAGTTGAAACTGTTTGGGGGCCAACTGCTAGCCGTGGACGGGAGCAAATTTGCGGCGGTCAATGCCCGGGACCAAAACTACCATGCGGCCCGGCTGGAGGAGCTCATCGAACGGGCCGACGCGCGGCTGGCCGAGTATCTCCAGCAACTGGACGCCAGCGATGAGGCCGAACCGGGCGGGCCGGCGCTCACGAAACACGAACTGGCGGCGAAGATCGCGGCGTTGGGGGAGAAGCAGGACTGGCATAAGGAACTGCTGGCGCAGTTGCAGGACGGTGAGGACAAGCAGGTATCGGTGAGTGACCCGGACACGCGGAAGATGCCGACGGCGCAGGGGATGGTGGTGGGCTACAACGCGCAGGTGGCGGTGGACGCCAAACATAAATTGATCGCCGCCGAGGAGGTGACCAATGAAGTGACCGACTACCAACAACTGGCCAACGTGGCCTTGGAAGCCAAGGCGAATCTGGAGTTGCAGACGGCCGAAGTGGTGGCGGATGCGGGCTACTACAACGCGGCGGAAGTGAGCCGGTGCGTGGAAGCGGGTCTGACACCGCTGATACCCAAGGCGGACACGAGCGCGAACACGGCGCGGGGACTGTATGGCAAGAGCCGGTTTAAATATGATGGACAGAAGGATGTGTATGTGTGTCCGGCGGGGGCGGAGCTGACGTATCGGTTTAACACGTATGAACTGGGGCGCGAGATCCGATACTATCAGGCCGGGGGCTGTCAAAGCTGCGCGTTGAAGCAACAGTGTACGCGGAACAAGGCCAACCGGCGGATCACGCGGGAGGCGAACGAGGGATTGATGGAGGCGATGGCGGCACGGATGAAAGCGCAGCCGGAGAAGTTCAAGTTGCGGAAGGAGCTGGCGGAACATCCCTTCGGAACCATCAAACGCTGGTTTGGGTACACGCACTTTTTGCTCAAGGGGCTGGTGAAAGTGCGGACGGAGTGGAGCCTGACGACGCTGGCGTACAACTTGAAGCGGGTGCTGAACCTGGTGAGCTTCGACAAATTGATGGCGGCGGTGGGGGTAAAAGCCCCGCAAAGGGCCTGAACCGGGCGGGCGAAGCCCTTTTTTCATTCAGCGGCCCACGCATCTACCTCTGCCGCTGTCCGTACTCATTCCATCTCTACCCGAAAAAAACCGGCGCCCCGAACTTTCGGATCACCGGCAAATCTTTTTCTCCGCAGACTACTCGCCCTGCGCCAGAGTTTTTACACAGCCTCTCGCCTTCTTGGACGACCACACCCGGCGATAGAAGGGCCGCCGCCGCAAATAAAATCCTTGCGGGTCGTTCCATATTTTATTAGGCTGTTTGATGTCAAATCAGTGAAGTTTAAGAATCCAGAACCCTTGACTTTCCGCTTTGAATTCCGACTCTGGTTCACGACGGCTTTGTTGCCCTATCGCCGTTGCGATCGCACCTCTGCGCTGCCGGTGATCAATTACGGTTTCCTGTTGGACTGAAAATCAAGAAAACCCGCATTAAATAAAAGTTTTAAGCCTCAGCAAAACGCCGGCCCGTATCAACGCCACTCTCAAACCCAAAATACCGATATTATTTATGAAAAAGAACAGCTCCTGGATGCAAACCTGTTTCGCCCACGCGGCCAAAGTCGCTCTGGTCATTTTGGCTGTCATTGCCCTGGCAACGGTCGGCCAGGTAAAAGCGGCGGATAAATACTGGCGAATCGACGGTGTCACCACTGGCAAGTGGACCGATTCGACGTGGGGAACATCCTCGGGCGGACCTTTCAACGTGGGATGGACGGCGGGCGACAATGCCATTTTTAATGCTGCATCCACCAACCTCTATGTGACCGCCACCGTGATTGGGAACGTGACCGTCAATGCGAACACCACGGTGACCGCGGCCGGGACGTTGAGCACCGGTGGAACGGTCAGCACCTTCACGGTTGCCGACGGGGTGACCCTGACCTGGACAAATCAGACATTCCCGACAACCGCAGGGACGGGCTTTATCAAAGCCGGAAACGGCACCTGGGACATGTCTTCGGAAGGTGGCGCTTACCCCGGCGGGTTCACGCTGAACGCCGGGACCATGATTGTTTCGAAGAAAAACAGTTTCGGCGCGGGAACATTCAACCTCAACGGTGGCACCATTCAATCTTCAGGCAGCAGCGCTTTCGCGCCAACCTTGTTTAACATCGGCGGCAACTTCGCCTTCACCGGCACCGGCAACGACACCTGGGCCATGGCCACCAGCCTTGGTGCCGCAACGCCCAACATCACGAACAACACCACCAGCGGCAGCCGGATGCTGATCGGAGTGATTTCCGGCAGCGCCGGAGTGGGGCTAAACTTTTGGGGCAGCGGCGGCGGCACGATCAACCTCGGCAACGCGGGAAACACCTTCACCGGACCAATCAACATCAACGGCGCGGAAGTTCAATTTCAATACGACGGAAGTTTCGGCCCGGTTCCGGGGTCGCCCACGGCTGGCGCGATTGTCATTGACGGCGGCCGGATGACCTCCGCCGACACGAACGGAAACGCGGTTGCCTATACATTGAATTCCAATCGCGGCATCCAGGTTGGCTCGACCGCGGGCACTTCGATCAGCGTGAAATCAGCCACCGGATCCCTTACCTACAATGGCATCATCGCCGACAAGCCGGGTTCGACAGGCATTCTGGTCAAACAAGGGGCGGGCACACTTTCCCTTGGCGGCGCAAGCACTTACTCCGGCAACACGTTCATTAACAATGGCACGGTGCAGTTGACCACCGGCGACAACCGCCTGCCCACTGGCACAGTGGTCAACCTTGGCCAGTCCGCCAGCGCCAACCTCGGCGTGTTCGATCTGGGCGGTCGCAACCAGGAAATTGCGGGACTTGATTCAGTCGCGGGGATCAATACCAACACCATCTTGAAAAACGCCGTCACCAACTCCGCCACCGCCGCCACACTCACACTCTCGGGCAGCGGCATCTATGCTTACGGCGACGGCTCCACCAACAACTCCGGCATCATCACCGGGGCCATCGGCCTCATGAAAACCGGTTCCGGCACCCAGACCCTGGGCGACACCGACACCTACACCGGCACAACGACCGTGAGCGCGGGCACCCTCGCATTGAGCGGCACAGGTTCGATCAATCAAACTCCGGTGATCACCGTGGCGGCTGGAGCCACCGTGGATGTTTCCACCCGCACTGACGGCACGCTGACGCTGTCCAGCGGCCAGACGTTAAACGGATTTGGAACGGTGAAGGGCGTGTTGAGCGCGACCAACCTGTCAACGGTTGCCCCCGGTTCGGCGGCAGGTCTTGGGGTATTGACCGTGACCTCAAGTGCAACGCTGGGAGGCACGAACGTGATGAAACTCAACCGAACCGGTGGAACCAACGACGTGTTGTCCGTGGGTGGCACCTTGACTTATGGCGGGATGCTCACTGTGGTGAACCTGTCCGGCACGCTGGCGGCGGGCGACAGCTTCAAACTGTTCGACGCTTCGGGCTATACCGGATCATTCAACACGACCAATCTGCCGGTTTTGGGCGATGGTTTGGTTTGGGACACAAGCCCGCTGACCAACGGTATCCTGAATGTGGTGGCAGTCATCAAACCGGCGCCGTACATCACCGGCTTCAGCCTGTCGGGAACAAATGTGGTGTTCAGCGGGACGAACGGTTTGGCCGATGGAACCTATGTGCTGTTGACAAGCACGAACGTGGCGCTGGCGTTTACAAACTGGACGGTCATTGCGACGAACACCTTTGACCACAACGGCCAATTTAACCTCACCAACGGAATCAATCCCGACGAGCCACAGCAATTCTACATCCTCTCACAATAGAACAACCCGGGAGCAGCGGCACGTTACGGCCGGTTATGCACGGTGGCGGTATATGCCCGGCGCCGACAGCGTGCCGGCCCAAACATTCCGGAGCGCATTTTCATTTGCCGGAAATTCGCTTCGCCTCCATCCAGCGCGCGAAGAGCCACAGCAAATCGCCCAGGCGATTGAGGTAAATCATAACCTCTGCATTCCGGAGTTCGCCGGTTTCCTTCAGGCTGCACACGCGCCGCTCTGCCCGGCGGCAAATCGTTCGCGCCAGGTCCAAAGCCCCGCTCGCCGGGGTCGCTCCCGGCGTCGCCCAGCCTTCGAAAGTAACTTTCTGCGCCTCGATTTCACGAACGAGCGCATCGAGCCGGGCCGTCATCTCCGGCGTGACAACGGAATACCCGTCCTTGACGTAACGCAGCAGATCCTCCGTCGCCACCCCCGTCTCGCCCATCAGCACAATCAAGTCCTTCTGGATCGCCAGCAGATTGTCGAGCACGAAAGCAGGTTGCGCCGCCGCGCGCGCCACACCCAGCGCGGCGTTCAACTCGTCCACCGCGCCGATGGCTTCAACCCGCGGATGGGTTTTCGGAACCCGCCGGCCATACATCAGCCCCGTCGTGCCGTCATCGCCGGTCCTGGTTGCAATGCTCATGGGTGATAGCTAATCCGCGAAATCCACGCCGGCCAAGCAGAAACCGCAGCATTCTCAACCATTTGTTTCGTCATGAAACACACAAACACACGACTTCGGCAGGTCTATGGTGCCCGTTTCGGGCCAACAGTAAACTCACGGTCCGGGATCAGGTGCCGGCCTGGAAAACATACCGGGCCAGGCCCACGGCGGCTCCGCCCAGGATCAGCCAAGTGGAGTTGACGCGAAAGCACAACAGCCAGACTGTGGCGGCCACCGCCAGCGAAATGGTCAGCCAATCCACCAGCCCCGCCCCGCCCAATTGCCAGGTGACCACGATCATCAGCGCCAGCGACGCCACGTTCACCCCGTCAAGAAATCCGCCGACCAGCCGCGATTGGCGGAGACGCGATGCGAACGGGCCGATGACGGCGCACAGCCCGAAGGCCGGCAGGAAGATGGCCACCGTGGCCAGCAGGGCCGCCAGCGGCCCGCCCAGGATGTATCCGATGAAAGTGGCGGTGGTGAACAACGGTCCGGGAGTGAACTGGCCGACGGCCACGGCGTCCAGCAGCTGGCCCTCCGTCAGCCAATGCCGGTGTTCGACCAGGTCGGTGCGCAGAAACGCCAGCAACACATAACCGCTGCCGAACATCACGGCGCCAACCTTGAGAAAGAACAGGAACATGGGCCAGAGACTGAAGGGCGCCAGCGTGCCCGCCGTCGAAAGCAGCCGGAACCCGGACGTGGCTCCGAACAGAGGGGTCAGAGACGCCGCGGTCCCCCTGGGTTGTGCCGCAGCCCGGGCCACGAGCATGAATGCGCCGGCAATCAACAGCACCAGCAACGGGTTGATGCCGCGATAAGCCAGCACGACGGTCCCTACGCCGACCATGCCCAGCAGCCACGTCTTGACCGCGATCCGTCCCAGATTCCACATCGCCTGCACCACCACCGCGATGATGACGGGTTTGATGCCATAGAGCAGCCCTTCCGCCAGCGGCAATTTTCCGAAATGGACATAAGCCCAGGCGATGACGGTGACGATGAGCGTGGCCGGCAGAATGAAACAAAGGCCGCCCAGCAAAAGTCCCGGCCAGCCGGCCCGGCGATGACCAATGAGAATGGCCATCTCGGTCGAGTTCGGTCCGGGAATGAGGTTGACCATGCCCAGCAAATCGAGAAATTCCGGGCGGGACAGCCAGCCGCGTTCGACGACGACTTCCTTTTCCATGAGGGCGATGTGCGCCGCCGGGCCGCCAAAGGCCGTGGCGCCCAGGCGCAGGAACAGGCTGGCCACGTCAAACAGATTGGCCAGCTTCTGTTGGAGTGTGGGATTCATTGCGCCAGCCCCCGACACTTCAGGCCGGCCAATGGCTGCTTCCACCCGCCGGGATGCAGCAGCGGTTCACGATAAAAAATGCCGAAACCGGGCAAGCGTTCCATAGACGCCGCTTAAACTAAACAGCCGGAGACGAAAAGAGAAGGCGAATCGGGGCAGCGCCTGAATCTGCGACCGGACCAAATCAAATAATCTTCAGGGAACCGCGTCTGCCACATGCGGATCCTTTGTGGGAACCCGCATCCAGCCGCGATTTTTTCAATCCATGAACCTTACAGCACCGCTTTTTGCGGCGTGAGTTTGAGCACCTCGCCGCGCATTTCCTTGCCCGCCTTGAATTTCACCATGGCGCGCGCGGGAATCGGCACGTCAGTGGCCGGCGAATTGGGATTGCGGCCGACGCGGGCCTTGCGGATCTTGACCTCAAAGACGCCGAAGTTGCGCAATTCCACCTTGTCTCCCTTGGAAAGCGCCTCGGCGATGTAATCAAGAGTTTTCTGCACCACGTCGAATACTTGTTGCTGGACGAGGCCCGTTTCGTTGCTGATGCGAACCACCAAGTCACGTTTTGTGAGCGTCATAGTTTTGTATTAGTTATCGTCGGGTTAAGGCCATTATTACTGAACAAGACGAATTGTCCAGAAATCTGTGGCCAGGTTGTCATCGGTCAGATACGCGTAGGGCAGGGTGAAATAACCCTTCATCCCCCACCGGGTACCCCAGGAGTTGCGGACGATGAACCATTGCTTCGCATCGTCGTAACCGACGCCCACCACGGCATGGCCGCCGATGACCGGCTCGCCGGATTGGGGCAGGGACGCGTGGCCGGTACGGGCCACGTTTGCACTTTCAAAACTTTCATACACGGTGAAGCCGAACACGAACGGGTAACCCGAAGCCAGGCAGCCTTTGAGCTGGCTGAGCACCGGCATCAGGCGCTGGTACAACACCGCCCGGTATTTCAGTGCGTCGGCATAACATCCGGCCGACGGTTTGGTTTTGAACCGGGCGACGACATAGGGCCACTCGGTTTCGGGACAGTCGCCCTGTTTGCCCACGCTCTTGATGCCGTCGCGAATCTGCGCGCCGCTGTCCAGATCAACCGTGTGTTCCAGGACGCGCTCGTTGTAATAAATGAACAGGCGCGACGGCGTAAAATCGGCCAGCCCCTGTTTCATCCGGTCAAACTCAATGGCTCCGGCGATGGCGTTGGCCGTGCAACTGCCCAGCTGGCCCTGGTCGTAAACCGGCGGACATTGCGGGCGCAGATCAACCCGGGCGGGCAACACCGCGAGCATCTCGACCGGCGCGGCGTACAGATGGTCGCGCTGATCCGGCAAATCGGGAAGCCACCCATAACGGGCAATCCGGTAACTCATAAGTTCTTTTGCCGGTTCTTTATCAACCGATGTTGATTAATTATTGAAGTTCAACAGGTTTGTCCACAAAAAAAATGCATAGAGCCCTTTCCGGCAAGAGCATCCAAACCCGGCCTTCTGTCGGGATGGGCGGCCGGATGCCAATACGCAGCAGCGCCCACCCTGGCCGCCGGCGAACGCAGCTTCCCGCCTGGCGCGTTTCACAATTATCGGCCGCGTTGCCGGGATATGCACCTCCCGCCCCGGGCACTTAAAACTTTACAGCTTTGGCCCGAATTCGCAGAGTAGGCGTGTGATTGAAAGCAGTTCCAGGGTTCAACCGGCGCCGTCGTCCCCGGCAACCCGCCAGCCGACGGATTTTGACCGGGATTGGGAAACCGCCTTGGCGCGGGCGCAGGAAAACCTGCTTCGCCTGCAGAAACCGGAAGGTTACTGGGTCGGTGAATTGATGGTGGATTCCACGCTCGTCTCCGACACCATCGCCTTCCACCACTGGCATGGCAAGGTGGACAAGGAATGGCAGCGCAAGGCCGTCAACCACATTCTATCCATGCAATTGTCCGACGGCGGGTGGAACATTTATTACGGCGGCCCGTCGGAGGTGAACGCCACCATCAAGGCCTACCTCGCTCTCAAACTGGCCGGCGTGCCGGTGACCGATCCGCGGATGCTGAAGGCCCGCGAAGTGGCGCTGCATTTCGGCGGCGTGCCGCGCATGAATACTTTCTCCAAGTTATATCTGGCCCTGCTCGGGCTTTTTCCCTGGGAATATGTCCCGACAATCCCGTGCGAAGTGCTGCTGCTCGGGAAATGGTTTCACGTAAATTTTTGGGACATGAGCAATTGGTCGCGCGGCATGATTGTTCCACTGGCTATCATCAACCATTTCAAGC
>JBKQOA010000042.1:0-13744 GCA_052145735.1 Limisphaerales bacterium | reverse complement strand
GCCTGATTTGCATCGGCACGCAGACGCAGCTCGCCGACACGAAGCGGATGCGGTACGAACCGGAGCAGTTTTACCTGCGCACGGCGGAGGAAATGAAGGCGCGCTTCGCCGACACGCCCGAGGCGGTCAGGAACACCCTCGAAATCGCTGAAAAGTGCAACCTGGAGATTGAATTCGGCAAATTGCATTACCCGGTCTTTGCCCCGCCGGAACATTTCACGCGCGAAGGTTATCTGCGCAAATTGATCGCGGAAGGCCTGCTCCGGCGCTACACGATCCATGCCCGGGCCGAAGGCAAGGAATTCGTCGTCGAGGGCATTGACGATCCGACGCGGCTGCCGACGTATCAACCGCCCATGGCCGCGAATATAAATTCGGGGACCGAACAGTCCGATCCGCGTTCTCACGAGCGCGGCTACGATGTCAAAGAGCCAGCCGTCGCCACTGCCCTCAAAGCCGTGATGGACCGGCTGAAACTCGAACTCACGGTCATCGAAAAGACCGGGTTTATCAGCTACTTCCTCATCGTGGGCGATTTCATCCGGTATGGGCACGAGCACGGCATCGCCTGCGTGGCGCGCGGTTCCGCCGCCGGCTCGATTGTCACCTACCTGCTGGAGATTTCGAACGTGGACCCCATCCGCTACGGCCTGCTGTTCGAGCGTTTCCTCAATCCCGAACGCGTCAATCCGCCGGACATTGACATTGATTTTGCCGACGACCGGCGAGCGGATGTCATCGAATATGTCCGTGAAAAATATGGCCGTGATTCCGTCGCGCAAATCATCACCTTCGGCACGATGGGCGCGAAATCCGTCGTGCGCGATGTGGGCCGCGTGATGGGGCTGAGCTATGGCGAATGCGACCGGCTGGCCAAGATGATTCCGTTCGACCTTAAAATGGATCTGACGAAGGCGCTCAAGCAATCACCGGAATTCAAGGAGGCCTACGCCACCGAGGAAGTCACGCGCGAGCTGATTGACACCGCGCTCATCCTGGAAGACATCACGCGCAACGCCTCCGTCCACGCCGCCGGCGTCGTCATCGGCGACCAGCCGCTGGTGAACCTGCTGCCGCTCAAGCAGGACGAGAGCGGCACGCTCGTCACGCAATACGCGATGAACCCCGTCGGCGACCTCGGCCTGCTGAAGATGGATTTTCTCGGGCTGAAAACGCTCACGGTCATCCGTAACACATGTGAAATGGTCAAGCGCACCCACGGCCTCGAGGTGCCCATTGACAATCTGCCGCTCGACGACCAGAAGACCTACGACCTGCTCAACCGCGCGGAAACACTCGGCGTGTTCCAGCTGGAATCCGGCGGGATGCGCGATTTGTGCCGCAAGTTTCAAATCAGTTCCGTCGAGCATATCACGGCGCTGGTGGCATTGTACCGGCCCGGGCCGATGGAGCTGATCCCGGAATTCATCAAGCGCCGGCATGGTGAAATCGAAATCCAATACGAGCATCCGCTGCTCGAACCGATTGCGCGCGAGACCTACGGGATTTTGATTTATCAGGAGCAGGTGATGCAAGCCGCGCAGGTGCTGGCTGGCTTTACCCTCGGCAGCGCGGACCTGCTCCGGCGCGCCATGGGCAAGAAAAAGCCCGAGGAAATGGCCAAGCAGCGCGCCGCGTTCGTCAAGGGTTGCGCCGAGAAAAACAAGATTCCCGCTGCCAGGGCGAACGAGATTTTTGATTTGCTCGAAAAATTCGCCGGTTACGGCTTCAACAAATCGCACGCCGCCGCCTATGCCATCGTCGCCTACCAGACCGCCTACCTGAAGGCGAATTACCCGGTCGAATTTTTCTGCGCGATGATGACCAACGACATGGCGGACACCGCCAAGTTGAGCCAATACATCAACGAGGCCCGCGAGTTCGGCATCGAGGTTCTGCAGCCGGACGTGAACGAAAGCCAGGTGCATTTCGCGCCGGCGCGCGCCGGCAAGGCGATTCGCTTCGGCCTGGCCGCCATCAAGGGCGTGGGGGAGGTCGCGGTGGAAACCATTCTCAAGGCGCGCAACGAACGTGGAAAATTCACTGCGTTGTCGGATTTGTGCGAGCGCGTGGACGGCCGCACGGTGAACCGGAAAATCCTGGAGGCGCTCATCAAATCCGGCGCCTGCGACGCCTTCGGCCAGACGCGGGCAACTTTGTTCGCCCAGATCGAGCGCACCCTGGCGCGCGCGGCGAGCATCCTGTCTGACCGGCAGAAAGGGCAAAGCTCGTTGTTCGGCGCCCTCGAGGAAAAGGCGCCCCCGATGCCGGACGCCATCAGCAACCTGCCCGAATGGCCGCAGCACGAACTGCTCGCGCACGAGAAGGAACTGCTCGGCTTTTACGTCACCGGCCATCCGCTGACGCCGTTTGTGCCGATCCTCGAAAAATACGCGCTGACCAATACTGCAAAGCTTGCCGAATTGCCGGGCCGCAGCACGACCCGCATCGGCGGATTGATTGCCGCAGTGCAAAACGGCGTGTCCAAGAAAAGCGGCAAGCCGTATTCGATGGTCACGCTGGAAGACCTGGAAGGTTCCGTGCAGGTGCTCTGCATGAACGAAAACTACGAGAAATACCGCGGACTGCTCACGCTGAACCGGGCGATCCTGGTCGTGGGCGAGGTGAACACCGGGGACGACCGACCGAAAATTTTCCCGCAGGAAATCATCCCGCTGGAGGACGCGCCCCGGCGGTTCACCAAACAGGTCCATCTGCGGCTGCATACCGCGCACGTGAAGCCGGAACAACTCGAATCCGTGCGCGAACTGGTCGCGGCGCATCCGGGCAAATGCCCGTTGCTGCTGTGTTTCATGCGTCCGGGCGGCGAAGTCGTGTTTGTGGACACCAATGAACATTTCAGCGTCATGCCATCGTTGAAATTGCAACAGGAGGCCGACGCACGGTTCGGCGAGGAAACTTACTATGCAAAGGTGGACACCTCGCCGCCTGAACGCCAGCCGCGCCGGTGGGAACGCAAAAGCGGTTCCAACGGCGGCGAGCAATGATTTTTCACCGGTTGCGAACCGGCATCAAGCCGAAGTGCAATACCAGCCAGCGGGCACGGCAAACAGGACGATGGCCAGCAACCGTTCCCAGGTCCACGCCAGGCAATGCGCCTGAATCGGGAAAATGGTGATCATGAAGTAATTGGCAAACCACGTATGACCCAGGAAGCGGCCGTGGGCGGGAAACCGTTTGCGAAAACCGCCCACCAGCGCGACCAGGCCGGGCGCCAGCACCAGAAAAGTGACCAGCAGATTCACCGGCAGCATGGCGTTCAACTCGAGATACCGGCCATGAGCGGCGTGGGGGACGAAATACGGCCAAAGCCATTGTGCCCCGGCCCAAAGAAAACTGAAACCCGTCTGGATCGCCGTCCGAAAATTTGCCTTTGCGGACGTCACCTCACTCAGAAGCAAGGCGAAATACAGCGGCACAATGCCCCAAATCAGCGACCCATGCTCGAACGGCGCCGCAATCAACTCAGTGAAAATTGCCCCATAATGGCTCATGTGGCACCGCCATTCTCATCCAACCCTGCCTTGTCCCGCAATCTCTTCTGTTTCGATGCCCCTGTCCGGCCGCTTTTGTGGCAAGAAAAACATTGTCATTTTTGACGGCCCCGCGGAAGAATAACTCAATGCTGGCCGCCATCCTGTTCCAGGTCATCGAATTCACCCTTCAGACGGTGTTTCTCTTTGCTCTGCTCGGGCTGATGATCAAAATCCAGAAGTTCGACCGGAGATTCGAGCTCAAGTTTGTGCGGGTGCTGGGGACGGCGGCGCTGGTGACCGGCCTGGACCTGTTCTTGCAAAAAGGGCTGGGGCCTCTCATCGGGCTTCACTTCGCCACTTATATTTCCATCCCCATCGGGTTTGTCGTGCTGTGGTATTGCGTCAAAAGGAGCACCGGGGCGGATTATGTTGAAGCCTTTTTCACGGTCGTCATTTCCTCTGCGCTCATGTTCGCGATCAATCTCCTCCTTCTGGGTTCGCTTATGGACAATTTGCGGGCACACGTCGAAAACACCCATGCATTTGAAGTCATCACGCGGCCGCGGACAATAAAACGGGCGGGGCAACCCTTGCTCGGCAGCACCAACGCGCAGGTCCTCCAGACGAACCTGCCGGTTCTCCAGACAAACCCGCCCGTGCTCCAGACGAATCCGCCGGTCCCGGGCACGGCCACCAACCCGACGAAACCGGATTTGGGCAAACCCGCGCCCGGATCAGCCGCGAAAACCAACTTGCCGGCACAAACCACAAATCAAACCCCGCAAAGCGCGTCCACCAATCTGGTGGTGACGCCGCCGGCCAAACCGATTGAAGTAAACTCCAAATATTTTTCCGTGAAAGGCGTCACCCGGAACGGCGCCAACTCGGCGGTGACCATCCAATCCGGAACGAAAGTTTACAGCGTCTTCCTGAACGAAGCCGTCCTGATGCAGACGGCGGAGGGCCCGATTTCCGTGCGCTTTACGGATCTGGGCCAGAACACGGTGACTCTGGAAATCAACGGGGAACCGGCGAAATATCTGATTCACTGACCGTCCGGGGCCTGGCCATCATCGCCAGCGCAGGAGCCGCAGCGCGTTGCCAATCACAATCAAATCCGACAGGCCCATCGCCGCCGCGCACAAAATCGGGCTGACGAATCCCAGTGCGGCCAGCGGCACCCCGAGCGCGTTGTAAAAAAACGCCCAAAACAGGTTTTGTTTGATGGTCCACAAGGTCGCCCGCGCCAGACCGAGTGCTTCCGGCACGGCTTCAATCTCCGACCTCAGCAGGATGATGTCCGCCGCCTCGCGCGCGAGGTCGCTGGCCCGGCTCACGGCGATGCCCAAGTCGGCCTGTTCCAGCGCCGGAGCGTCGTTGATGCCGTCGCCTACGAATGCCACACGTTCGCCCTGCGACTGGAGTTTTTGGATGAATCCCGCTTTTTGTTCCGGGCGGACCTCGGCAAAAACATTTTCACCAGCAATGCCGGTTTCCCGGGCGATGCCCGCCGCTGTCAGCGCGTTGTCCCCGGTGAGCAGGAAGGTCTTCAAGTTTTGACGGTGCAATTGTTCAATCACCACGCGCGCGCCCGCTTTGACGGTGTCCTGGACGGCGAATAAACCGGCGAGTGACTGGCCAACGGCCAGCCCGACAATGCTTGCGCCTTGCCCGGCCCATTTTTCAACGAATGCATTTCCGGCAGCCGGATCCACCCCCGATTCGGACAACCAGCGCAACGAACCCAGGCGCGCCATTTTCCATTCTCCGCCCTCCATCGTCGCCTTGCCCTCGACGCCCGCGCCGCCGATTTCCCTCCAATCTTTCAATTCAATTTTGTCTGCGGACAAATTCGCAATCGCCCGGCTGACGGGATGGGTCGAATGCCGCGCGATGCCCGCCGCCAAACGTCGAACTTCGAACTTCGAAGCTTGTACTTCCAAAACCTCCGCCACCTCCAGCCGGCCCGTCGTCAGCGTTCCGGTCTTGTCGAAAATCACCGCCGTGACTTTACCCGCTTTTTCCAACGCCACGCCGTCGCGAATCAAAATGCCGCGGCGCGCGGCGGCATTCGCACTGGCCATGATGGCCGCCGGCGTCGCCAGACCCATGGCGCACGGGCAGGCAACAATCAAGACCGCCGCCGCAATGATGAATCCGGCCGCCGCGCCCGAGGGAATCACCGCGGACCAGAGCAATGGAGCGATCCAGTCATGGACATGTTTCGCCGATGCCGGGGCGAGCCCCCACCAGAGCGCGGCGGCCATTGCGATGGCAACCACCACCGGCACAAACACGCTGCTGACGCGGTCGCCGAGACGTTGGATGTCGGCGCGGCTGGTCTGGGCGCGTTGCACGGCAGCGATGATGTGGGCCAGCGCGGTGGCCTCTCCGGTGGCGGTCACGCGCATCACCAGCCGGCCGTTCAAATTCACCGCGCCGGCATAAAGTTCGCTGCCGGACTTTTTGTCCACGGGCGTGGATTCGCCGGTGAGCATGGCCTCGTCCAAAGTGGAATCGCCCTCGGTGACGACGCCGTCCACCGGCACACGGTCGCCGGGCCGCAACGCGACGAGATCTCCGGTTCTCAGTTCGGCGACGGGAATGTCGGTTTCTTCCGGGGCGGTCGATTTGGCTTGGCGCAGATCAAGAAAGTTGCGCGGTTTGGCGGCCGCGGCCACACGTCGCGCAGTTTGCGGTGCGAGATTCAGCAATTCTTTCAACGCGCCCGACGCGCGTGTGCCGACGCGCGCTTCAATCCAATGGCCGGCGCTGATGAGCGTGATGATGGCGGCGGCTTCCATGAAATAGAGATGGCCGCCCGCGCCGCCGAGCAACGCCCACGCGCTGTAGCCGAACGCGGTGGTCGAGCCGAGCGCGACGAGAGTGTCCATGTTCGAACTGCCGACCCTGAGCTGGTTCCACGCGCCGCGATAGAATTGCGCCCCGGCAAAAATCTGGACCGCGCCGGCCAGAACGAAGGCCAGCCAACGGAACCACGGCGTCATCCTCAGGCCGAAGCCCCATTCGCCCAGCATCAGCAAGACGGTGACGACAATGCCCAGTAGTAAATTCAACTGCCATTTTGCGGGATGAGGCGTGTCGGCTGCGGGCCCTTGATTCTCCTGCGCTCCGTAACCGGCCTTTTGGACGGCGGCAACGACGGCGGGAACATCGGGCGTAACCTTGGAATTCCAGCGCACCGTGGCGCGTCCGGCATCCAAAATCACCGTGGCGCTGCGCACGCCGGGCACGCTCTGGATCGCCTCGGCGACGTGCCGCGCGCAGTTGTGGCAGCTCATGCCGGTGATTTGCAGGTTCGTCACCACTGGATTTTATCCGCGTCCGGAGGCTTTGTCGAATGTTGCGGCGGACAAACCGGCGGAAGGAGTCCTTCTGATTGTTCAGCCGAACCGCGAGCCAATGCGGCCTGTTGCCGCTCATCCGGGCTTTTCCAACAGGCAAGTCGAGAGGGATGTTCCTCCTGTCGCTCCAGCATCGGAACGGAAAAGCAGCGCACCGCCTCACTTCCCTTTCCACCATGCCCGGATGTCATCCGCGGCTTGATGCGCGACCGAAGGAATACTCCGAACCGCCTCGCGCAATTCCGGGAAATAATGGACAGCCAGCCACAGGAGCGCGGCGACAACCGCGAGCCAGACCACCGCATCCAGAAGAAACACGAAGGACCACGTCCAGTTCGGACGTCCCAAGCCCTGATAGCACGCTCGCCGCGCCACTTTCAGCGGACACGCGAGAATGCCGTAGGCGATGAACAGCAGCAGCGCCGCGACCCACACCGGCACGCTCGCCGGCAGGGCCAGCCCGAATACGGCGCCGGTCGCCAGCAGCGAAACCAGGCCACAGATCCATAGGATCTTCGCCGCGCCGTGCAGCAACGAAATCAAGGGCAGCGCGAAGCCCATCCCGGGATGAATGGGAATATGCTCCGACCAATAGCAATGCCAGTTATGCCGCCACTGATCCGCGTTCGCCCGCATGTCCCGCTTGAACCGGCGCTTCCACTCGCGGCGCGCCTTGCGGTCCGGAAAACCCTTCACCGCCTCGTAATACCCCTGTTTCGCGCGTCGGATGAATTCCTGCGCGGTTGATGGATCACCGGACGCCGCCGCCTTTTCTTCCGGTGAAACGGCTGCGGGCACCATGATCGCCATCACCAGGTAAACGAGCATCCCGGTACCCCACAACATCGTCAACACAACGAAGGCGAGCCGCACGAGGGTCGGATCAATGTTCACATAGGCGGCGATCCCGTTACAGACGCCGGAGATCATCGCACCCTCGTAGATCCGATAGAGCCGCCTGGGCGGCCCGGCGTGTCCCGCTGCTCGTTCCGCTCCCGCCGCCTGTCCGCTTGCGTTGCCTGGAGCACCGGGTCCGTTCCCGCCCGGATCCGCGGCTTTGCCCGGGTCCGCCTCGATTGGTCCCATCTCCGCAATGACTGCAGCAACCTCATTCTTCACGACCACCGTCTTGTGACTGGCCAACAGCGCGCGGAACTTCTCTCCGATCGCCCGCTCGATGTCCGAAAGGATTTCATCCCGATCCGGGTTGCCTTGCAGACGTGCGGCCGCGGTTTCCAGATAGGCCCGCAGGGCATCATAGCCGCCTTCTTCGAGCTGATAGGCGTTGCCGTCCAGATTGATTGCAATAACCTTGTTCATGGCAGGATTTGTCTTCTTTTTATTTTTGTCCCAGATTTTTCACCGTCCCGTTGATCTTGCTCCAGTACTCCAGCGTTTCGCGCAGTTGCTCCCGGCCCTTTGCGGTTAGCTCGTAATACTTGCGGGGCGGCCCGGCTTCGGATTCCTTCCACTCGTAATCCAGGAGCCCTTCGCGGCGCATCTTGCTCAGCAACGGATATAGCGTGCCTTCCTGAGTTGCGAATTCAGTCGAGCTCAACTGTCTTAAAATGTCCGCCACATAGACCTTTTCCGCCGCAATGATCTGCAGCACGAGGAACTCAAGCAGGCCCTTCCGGATCGCGGAGAATTTTTCATTCACGCTCATGGTTTAATACTCAACAAGCTACCTTTTTGTGTAAAGGTAGCTGGTCTTCAAAAAGGAGTCAAGTGAAAAGTTCACTCTCAACATCAGGGAGGGGACAATTGTCGAACCGTGATCAAACTGGCGGAAGGGGTCCTTACCGTGTTGGCTAAAAACAAACCCAACCGGTATGGGTCGGGGCTCTTTTTGATCAATTGAAGTGACGTAACGGTTATGCCGGCACCAATTCAATCTTTACCTTGCGTCCCAACGCCCGGGCAGCTTTGCCCAGCGTGTTCAGGGTGATCGAGGAGTTGGACGCATCCAGCAGCCGGTCCACCGCCGCCCGGCTGGTTTTCATCCGTGCCGCCATTTGCGTCTTGGTCAACGCCTTCTTTTTCAAGAGATGGTCCAGTTGCAGGCTCAACGCCTGTTTCAGTGCGCGGGACTCGACTTCGCCCAGGATGCCTTGTTCTTTCAGGAAATCCCGGAAGTCACTGCCCCGATGGTTTTTTTTGCTCATAAATTTTGCAGATATTGTTTTTTACGTATCTTTGCCAAATCCAGTTCGTCTTGCGGCGTCTTTTGCTGTTTCTTGATGAAACCGTGCAGCAGCACAATTTCCTGGTCCACCATCGCGAACAAAGTCCGTGCGATGCGATTGTTCAACCGTGAACGGACTTCCCAAATGCCGTCACCCAAACTGTCAACCAGCGGCTTCCCGACCGGCCACGCATATTGCACCGTCAGAATGTCTGTGCCAATGATCTTGCACTCTTCTTTCGGCAAATCCTTCAGCCATTCTCGAACCGGCTCATTGCCTGTCTCCGTTTTGAAAAAGACGACCTTGAGCGGGCGTTCAGCTTTCATCCGCAAAGCAGTGTATCAAAAATGGTACAATTGTCAAATGGGAAGGGAGTGAATGAGGGGGAATGATTCTGCGGACCGATGGCGGAAGGGGTCGCTTTTGAACCCATTTTGCCATCTGGTGAAAAAGGCCACAAGGGTGGATTCGCCCCCTTCCCTGAATAATCTACCGGACAGGCTCGCCGCCTATGGTTTATGCAACAAAATGACCAAGTCCTGGCTCGCCAGCAAGCTCGGCGTGAGCTTGGGCACACTAAAAAATTGGGAATGTTGCCGAACCAAACCCGGCAGGCAATTTTGGTCAAAAATTCGAGAGTTGGACGAGGGGTGTAATTGATCCATTCTCCCTCACACGGGCCTTGCTGTAATCGAATTGTTTCATTTTTTGCTTGAAAAACAGAATCCCAAGTTGGAAATTCTTACCATGACGAGCACCATTACAACCAAAGGGCAGACGGTCGTGCCAAAGGAATTGCGCCGGAAATTTGAACTCGACTCCGGCGCTGTCTTGGATTGGCAAGCCGATGGCGACTCGATGCGCGTGATCAAGTTGACGCGGTTCGCAAAAGGCAGCTTCATCCGGGCGCTGCGGCGTCTGGGCCGCGTGCCAGCCGCTCCGCGCGACCACCGGCTTGTGGAGGACGCTTGAGATTCCTTCTCGACACCAACGTCATTACCGAAGTCGCCAAGCCGCGACCCAACGCCCGCGTGTTGAACTGGCTTTTGGCGCATGAAGTGGCGAGCGGCATTCCCAGCGTGGCTGTCGCCGAGCGATACCAGGGAGCGCATAACGCGCCCAAGGAACAGCGCGTACGTTTGCTGGCGGAAGTGGATCGGTTTATCAGCGAGTTTGGGGAAACCGTGGTTCCGTTTGACGCGGAAGCGGCCAAAGTATGGGGTGAATATGTTTCGCGTCCTGCCTTGAAACAAAAACCTCGCGGCTACCCGGACACACAGATCGCCGCCATCGCCTTGAGCCGGGGATTAACCGTGGTCACGCGCAACACGCAGGATTTTCCGGAAGTGCCCGTGCTTAATCCGTTTGAGGATTAAATGGCAACCGACTTTTCACCGATTCAAAATATCGCTCGCGAATATTTTCACGGCGTGATTCCCGATCACCCCTTTTGTGTCGTCAGCGAAGAAAACAAGGAAGGCCCTATAAACATTACTCTAATTATTAAAATTAGAATATTTGGCGGAAGGGGTGGGATTCGAACCCACGTTAGGATTGCTCCTAAGCCTGATTTCGAGTCAGGTGCCTTCAACCACTCAGCCACCCTTCCGCTCATATTGATTTTATTGACTATATTCGCTTTATTGCGATTTTGTAACTTGCGCTTTCTATACTTGTGTTCTATACTATCTGCATGAAGACCAATTCATTAGATAAAACAGAACCGCGCTGGCAAAAAACGCCAGTGGCCAATCTCGTTCGTCACATTCAATCAGGCAACTATTATGCGCGAATCCGGGTTCGCGGCAAGCTGATTTGGAAATCCCTCAAGACCGACCGGATCAGCGTCGCCAAGTTGCGCCTAGGTGATTTTCACAAAGAGGAACGCCAACGCGCTGCCGCTCACAAAGCCGTTGCGCGAGGAAAGATGACCTTTGGTGCTGCGCTGGAAACCTACCGCGAGCGTCTCAAAGGCGATTACTCCTTAAAGGAGCGAAGCAAGACCTTTCGTGAAGAACGCATCGCCGCCCTTCTGAAATCGTGGCCCGATTTGGAACAAACCGACGTTTCTAAAATCTCCAAAGCCGATTGCCTTGCGTGGGCAGCACGTTTCGGAAAGACGGCAAGCCCATCAGCCTTCAACAACACCGTCGGCACGCTCAAACTAATTCTGGACATCGCCGTTGAGGCGGGTGCGCGGTATGACAACCCGGCGGTCCACATTAAGCGGAAAAAGATTCGCCAGAAACTTTTACAGCTTCCGAGCCAGGAAAAGTTTCCCGAACTGGTTGTGGCCATCCGAAAAACCGATGGCGCATGGGGCAAGAAATGTGCCGACCTTGTTGAGTTTCTAGCCTACAGCGGTTGCCGCAAAGGCGAAGCGGCTCGTGTCCACGGGCGGGATTGTGACTTTGAGAAAGGCGAAATCACGGTTTTGGGCGACCCCGTAACCGGCACGAAGAATTGGGAAATCCGCCGTGTCCCGATGATTCCCGATATGCGCCGCTTGCTGGAACGGATTCAGGTCGAGCGCGGAGAAAAGGAATTCTTGGCCAATCCCCTCATGCGCGTCCACGAATGCCAGGGCGCTATCAATTCAGCGTGCAAATCGCTCGGCATCGCGCGGTTCACCCATCATGATCTGCGCCACTTGTTTGCAACTCGCTGTATCGAATCGGGCGTGGACATTCCCACAGTTTCCCGCTGGCTTGGTCACAAAGACGGAGGTGCGCTTGCCATGAAGACCTACGGCCATTTGCGCGACCAGCATTCCGCAAACATGGCACAGAAGGTTGTATTCTCTGAATTACCCGCATCCAAAGTTAACCCGTTCCCGTTACCAGAAATTCTGGCTCAGTCCGTGAGTGGTACGAATAAGAAAGCCATCGCTCAAGCGAAAGCGAATTACAACTATCCGTGGTGGGCGTCGAAAGACCCGCTGGAAGTGTTTTGGGGCCAATTGAACGAGACGGTTCAAATTGTGCCGCTGAATAAGTTTCACGCTTGCGCCAAAGAAGCGATGAACCGGGAAGTTTTCCCAGATGAGTTTGACGACCGGCAATCGCTCAAAGAGGAATTCAGCGAGCGCATTCCAAAGGCAACGCTGGTTGAACTCAAAACCAAGATTCAGGCGAAGCAGGCCGAAGGCAATCTGAAAGCAAGCTGACAAGAATTCGCTAACGCTTGCGTAATGGTTTTCGCTCCGCACTGGCAGGCCGTCCTTCTGGCAGCCTGCCTTCGCGCCTGAACCGCTCGGCTTCCTTTCGCTCAATCACCAAATCGCGGCCAAGTTTTCTCGCCTTGAGCCGCTTGGCCAGGATGAACTGGCGGACCCGTGATTGAGAAATACCAAGCATCCGCGCGACCTCTGCTGTGGTCAGCGGATCAATGCTGGAAGCCTACACCAAACTGCCGGCCGTAGGGAGCAAATTCCATGAGCGATAAACCATAACGCACAAGTTATATTTTTATTGCATTGGGATCCACCTTCCGGTAAAATGCTTGAGAATGGTCGGGATAAATCAGGGCTGTGATGATATGAGAGACAAAGCGCGGATTCTCGTCATTGAAGATGAACCGGGCGTTTCAATGATGGCGGTGTATTTGCTGACGCAAGCCGGGTGTGAAGTGCAAACCGCGTGGAACGCGGAAAAGGGGATGCAACTGGCTCAAACCGGGGGATTCAGCCTGATTACGATGAGCGTAAATCTGCCCGGCATGAACGGTTTCGAGATTTGCCGCCGCCTGAAACAAATTCCACATCTTAACAACACCCCGATTGTTTTTGTTTCTGACCGCGCCACGATTGAAAACCAGCAACTTGCCCTTGCCCTTGGCGCGGTGGATTACATCACCAAGCCGTTCGACGCACTGGATTTTGTTTCGCGCATTCTTTCACATGTCAGCAACAATAATGATTCTGGTTTGGTGGAGGCGATTCCCGAAAACTCAATGGCATGAAATCCAAACCTGAAAAAACCATCCGCGGTCCGGTTTCCTGCGCTGCTGCCATGCCTAATTTACCTCTTGGGATTCGCCCGTTGTTGAATGGCCTCGGCTTCCGCGATGAGCTTGGAAAGCGGCGCGCCCAACGCCTTGGCCAGTGCCTTGGTAACGTTCAGGCTGGGATTGCGCAAGGATCGTTCCAGCATTCCAACGTAGGTTGGATGCAAATCGGCCCTTTCAGCCAACGCCTCCTGGGACAATGCCTTTCCTTCCCGGTGCCGCCGGAGCACCAGGGCGAAGGCATCCGACATTTCCAAACGCCGCATTTTTTCAGGATGCAGCGGCGGCAGGAGAATGAACACAGACAGTTGTATTGAATACAATAGTATTTGATTTTAATTTTGTTCTTGACCGCAGATAAGACGGTGTTAAAAACATGACGGGTAAAAAACGGAAACATAACAAGGCTTATGAAGGCAATCCACCGAGGGAACGGTTCGTCTTGGAAACGCATCACCAATTTGGCCGGCACATTTACCGTTGCGGCTTTCTTATTTAGCACGAGCAGCGGTTTTGCCGGGAACAGCACCAATACGCTCTGGCTGTCCGTTGCGAGTGTGAGCAACGGCTGGGTGAATCTGATCCTGCACGGGACAACGCCGGGCACAAATTATGTCCTGTTGTCCAAGCAAACCCTCGCTGCGCCGAGTTGGAGCAATGCTGCGGCGATGACCGGGGCGACGAATCAGAA
>JBKQOA010000041.1:0-18352 GCA_052145735.1 Limisphaerales bacterium | reverse complement strand
ACCGGTGCGGCGACGTGGGCGTCGCCGCCACACTCAAGCGACGGGGCGTCGCTTCCACCACGCGAAGTTTGCCACAGGATGACAGCGATGGCGAGCACGGGCACAATCGTCAGCGTAGCGGCAACCGAACTGATGGTCGGCAGCCAGGCGGGCACCGGCACGCCCGGCGGAATGCCGCACCAAGTCCCGAAAAGAATCAGCGTCCAAAACGCGTACAGCGCGAGGTAATGACTTTGCAGCGGGCGTCCGCTGAATTTTGGCAGAAAATAAAACGCCGTGCCGATGCCGACCAGCGCCAGCCAGATGAAGAGCAGGTTGTTGGCGAACCACCAGCCGATGATGGCTTGGACCACACCGCGCACCAGCCAGGCGACCAGAAACAGATTGGCCGTCGAGTAAATCCACGGAAACCAGAACAGCGCGGCGACCAGGAACCAGTGCGACGGATACAGCGCGCGTTCGCGGCGGGCGGCGAAATTCATCATCGCCCACAATGCCAGCAGCAAATAAGCGAAGAACAAAATGACCGAACCGGCGCGCGGAAATTCAAGCCACGCAATGCCGGTGCTGTTGCCGGACAAAATGCCAGCCAGCCCGACGAGCACACCCAGATGCCAGAGTTTGGCCGCGACGACCGGCACGATTGCGCCGCGCAACGGCGTCTGGCCGAGTTGCGCGAACAGCCACAGCATAACCCCCAGTCCGGCAGGAATGCAGAAGCCGTAAAGCAGCGCGTCGTCGGCCGCCGGTTGAACCCGGCCATAAGTCAGCACCGGGCAGGCGGCCAGGAAATCGGGCGCATGAAATTTAATCGAGGCAATCATGGCGAGCACCGAACTGACCACCAGCCAGAACGCCGCGCCGCCAAACAGCGCGAGCAGCGGCACGCGCAGAGAAGCGTCAACTGACTCGGTAGGGCTGACCTGCCGGTCAGCCTGGCGGCGCGGCAGCGCCGCCCTACCAAAGTCTTCGTTTTGTTTATTCACAGTCATTCAAAGGCGCTGGGTTTCTCCGGGGCTTTGGGTGCCGGGGCGGTCGCTTTTTCGACGCGAGCAGTCAAATTTAACCGTGCGGCGGCAGGATTCTGCCATTCACGTTCGGTGATTTGCATCGCAACGGAAATCGGCAGGCGCACCAAGCCGCGATCCTGGTTAATCCAGCCGGGATGGTTCAGCGCCTGGTTTTCGGCGGCGCGGATTTCGGCCAGGGCTTTGGAGCGGACGGCGGCGCGGTCGGCGTCAATGGCCGGGACCGACATGGACCATTTCACCACCGCAACGATCGCGGCAAACAAAAAGCACGCGATGAGAAAAGCGACGCCGACGGGCCAGACGGTGCGTTCGTTGTTCATGGGCCACCTCCGGTGGTGGAGGCCGCGCTGGAAATTTCGCTATGCGCGGGGTAATTGATTCCCATGGCTTCGAGCCGGCGCGGATCTTTTTGCGGGAACGGCGCGTGGCGGTTGAAATATTTCAAAAAAGCCCAACTGAGAAATCCGCCCATGAATGCCAGGCAACCGAGTTGTACCAGAATCCATTTGAACGGATAGCCGTCCGGATGTTGCACCGGCAGGATGTTGAAGGACAAGTCCACGAAATTCATCGCCAGTGCCCACAGACAGACCGGCAGCATGATTTTGAAATCGGTTTTCGCCTTCACCGGCAGCAGCACGAAGAACGGCAGCAGGAAATGGCCGAAGATGAGAACCATGCCCACCCACCACCACGAACCATGTTCACGAATGAGATACCAGAAAGTCTCGACGGGCATGTTTGCATTCCAGACGACGAAGTATTGTGCGAACTCGATGTAAGCCTGGAAAATCGTGAACGCAAAGAACAGCAGACCCAGGAAATAAAACTGGCTGTCATGCAACATCCCATCAAGAATGCGCTGGCGTTGCAGGAGTACGGTGATGACATAGACCGCTGCCAGTGCCGCCCAGGCGCAACTGGCGAAAAAGTAAACGCCGTAAATCGCCGAGAACCATTGATATTGCACGGCCTGCATCCAAAGCACGCCGGAAAAGGTCAGTGTCAGCGCGAAGATCACAATCCCCCACCCCGAATGGAACCGCATCCGCTGCGTGCACAATGCCACACCGGTTTCGTCCTGCTTGAGCGACCAGTAACGCAGCCGCGACGACAGCAGCCACCAGATGCCGAAGAAAATCGCCGACGTAATATAAAATCCGGGCATCGTGAACACCGGCAATTTCGCGCTCAACGAGCTGTTGGCGTGCGGGTCGGCAATCGTCATCCACGAATAAATGTATTTCGCGAAAAACGCGACCGGCAGGAACAGGATCGCCAGCCCGGGGAACAACAGCGACGCGATGTGTTCGCAAACCCGGCGCGTGGCCACCGACCAGCCGGCGTCGCTCAAGTGATGGATCATCACGAGGAACAGCGCGCCGAGTGCAATGCTCAGGAAAAACATAAACGCCAGCAGCCACGAACAACCGAACTCCGCCGGACTCATCGCGGCGCCAATCACCGACAACACCGCGCCGGCGGCCATCAAAACGGCGGGCGCCTTCCGCCATCCGGACAGGTCCAGCGGCGGCGGCAATTCAATTTTATTTTGCGAACTCATGGGTTTTTACCGTAGCACAGGCGTCCCGCCTGTCGCGGGCGCGCAAGTGCGAAGCGTTTCCGCCTCGTCATCCAAGGCTCGGGCAGGCGAGACGCCTGCGCTACTTTATGGCAAATTCCGTTGTTCATTTTTTGAAGGCGGCCTGCTGGTCCGGAGGCAGATCGTCCACCGAACCCAACTGGCTCAACTGCAACGCGCGCAGGTAGGCAATGACCGCCCAGCGGTCTGCCACCGGCACCAGCGGCCCATGCGCGCCCATCAAACCCTTGCCGTGCGTGATCGTGTTGAAAATTTCGCCGTCGGCCATTTCAACAATGCGCTTGTCCTGCAAATTGGCCACCGCCGGCATCACGCCGAGCTTTTTGGTGATGCCGTTGCCGTCACCGAGCGCGCCGTGGCAGGGCGCGCAGTAAATATTGAAGCGCTCGCGCCCGCGCTGGAGCAACGGGCCGGTGACGGACAGCGGATTGGTCTCCACAAAATTTGTCGTGCCGGTGACGCGGCCGGTGTTGACTGGCGCATCTTCAAAGGGCCAGACCTCGCCGCTGGTGGTTTGCAGCGGCTGCCTGCGCGCAATCGTGCCGGGTGGCGGCAATTGCGAACTTAGGCCGTTCGTGAAAAAGTCGTTGGGCTGTTGCGGGCGCAGTTTCAGCTGCCGGTCCATGTCCGGGAAAACCTCGATGGGCGGCTGGCGCGACAACCGTCCCTGTCGCCCGGCGATGCCGACACCCACGGCCACGCCCGTCAGCAAAATCAAAATGATGTAAAGAAGCTGGCGCATCAGGCTTCCACCAGTTCGATGTGCGTGCCGCCGAGGGACTCCAGCAGCCTGCGGGTTTCGGTTTCGGAAAATTTTGGATCGTTCGCGCCAATCACGAGGAAAAACCTGTCGCGCGACGCCAGTGCGAAGCGCGCCTTCTGCAACAGCGGATGATGCAGCCGCGGCAGTCCGTTCAGGGCCAGCATCCCGACGAACGCGCCAACGGCGGCGCCCAGCACCATCATGATGTAGGACGGCACGAAGGACATCGGCGGGCTGAACATCGGTTTGCCGCCGACGATCAGCGGATAATCGAACGCGTTGCTGAACCAGATCAGGCCCATGGTCGCCACAAACGCGCCGCCGCCAAACAGTAACGCGAACCAGCCGACGAGCGAATTTTTGAAGCCCGCCACCTGGTCGAGGCCATGAATCGGAAACGGCGTGAACGCCTCCCAGCGGCAATAACCCGCCGCGCGGATCTTTTCCGCCGCGCCCAGGATGGCCGCGGGCGAATCGAATTCCACCATGAGGCCGTAATCTTTGTCGTTCATGGCCTGCCTCCTTTCGCACTGGTGCAACCCGACACGGAACCTGTTTGGTGTCCCGCCTTCAGGCGGCAAATCGTAGTGCTTCGGCTGGACCGCCTGAAGGCGGGACACCGAACGGGACAAGCCAGTTCCATCAGAAGCAGTGTCATGGCCTGCCTCCTTTCGCGCCGCCCAAGGGATGATGCGGGTCGGCCTGCGGCAGGGCGCCCTTGACCTCGGCGATGGCGACCAGCGGCAGGAATTTTATGAACAGCAGATACATCGTGAAAAAGGCGCCGAGCGTGCCGAGATAGGTGCCGATGTCCACCCACGTCGGGAAATACACGCCCCAGTTCGCGGGCAGGAAATCCTGGTACAACGAACCGACGATGATGACGAAACGTTCGAACCACATCCCGATGTTGATGAGCACGCCGATGAGGAAAACGAGGGCCAGATTTCGCCGGACACGTTTGAACCATAGCAACTGGGCGAGGCCCACATTGACCACGAGCATGATCCAGCCGCCGTACCAGTAGGTGTGACCGAACAACCGGTGGCCGAAAACCCAGCGTTCATAGGGGTCGCCGCTGTACCACGCGATGAAATATTCCATCACGTAGATGTAACCGATGACCAGGCTGCTGAGCAAAGTCAGCTTGCAGATGCGGTCCATGTGTCGCGGCGTGATGATTTCCTCGAGGTGACACCATTTGCGCAACGGAATGAGCAGCACCAGCACCATGCCGAAGCCGCAATTCACGGCGCCCACGACGAAATACAGCGGGAAAATCGTCGCGTGCCAGCCCGCCAGTTGCGACGTGCAGAAATCCATGCCGACGATGGAACTCACCGTGAACACCAGCAGCGTGCACAAGCCGGACAAAACGACGTAGGCCTTTTCGTAATGGTGCCAGTGCCGCGCCGAGCCAATCCAGCCCATCGCCAGAAAACCGTAAATAAATTTCCGCACCCGCGTGGTCGCGCGGTCGCGCAGCACGGCAAGGTCGGGAATCAATCCCAGGTACCAGAAGAGTATGGAAACCACCAGGTAGGTGTTGACGGCGAATACGTCCCACATCAACGGCGAGCGGAACTGCGGCCAGAGGCCGTTCGAGTTTGGGATTGGGAACATGAACCAGGCAAACCACACGCGCCCGACGTGGATGGCCGGATACAGCCCCGCCATCATCACCGAGAAAACCGTCATTGCTTCCGTCGCCCGGCCGATGGTGGTGCGCCAATGTTGCCGCGTCAGGAACAGCATTGCCGAAATCAACGTGCCCGCGTGCGCGACGCCAACCCACCACACGAAATTGATGATGTCCCAGCCCCAGGCCACCGGTTGATTGTTGCCCCAAACGCCGACACCGGTGGAAACCTGGTAAATCAGCATGGCCGGCAGCAGCACGGTCGCCCCGAACACCGCCGGAACGAACAGGACCCACCACCAAAGCGGTGTTTTCCCTTCGGCGAACGCCGAGAGTTTGTCCGTCAGCCAGCCGGGGCCGCGGTTGTTCTCCACAACCGGCGCGCGCTGCAATTCTGCCGGTGGCACGAACGTCTTCAAATGGGTCGCAAATTCAGCCATTTGTCATTTCTTTTTTAACGCAAAGGCGCAAAGACGCAAAGACGCAAGGGTTTTTGGACTGCGGCGGGGAGCGAAGCGCCACACCGCTTTGGAAGCTCTGCTCGCAGTTGAAAAGCGGTGTGGCGCTGCGCTCTGCCACCGCACTCCATAATTGCCCCGGTTGCATTTCTTTGCGTCTTTGCATCTTGGTGTCTTTGCGTTAAATTTATTTCTCGATTTCAAGTTCGCCGCCGCGCTTTTCGTATTCCTCAAAGCTGTAAGGCCACTCGCGATAATCCGGCATGGCCGGGTTCGGATTGCGGATGCGCGCCAGATATGTCGTGCGCGGCTTCGTCAGCAAATTACCAAGCACGGAATAATTCCGCTGCTGCGCCTTGAGCCGCGAAACGGCGCTGTCCGGGTCGCTGATGTCGCCGAACACAATCGCCTGTGCCGGGCACGCCTGCTGGCAGGCGGTCTTGGGGACCGTGCCGGCGGCTTCCGTAAGCCGCACGTTGTCCGACGCGCCGGCCTTGACCTTCTGTGCAATTTTCGCCTGCTCGATGCGTTGCGTGCAGAAGGTGCATTTTTCCATCACGCCGCGCATGCGCACCGTCACGTCCGGGTTCTTGACCATTTTGATCAGATCCCATTCGTCCGCTTCCCGCATGCCGCTGGCGTCGGGCGCCTTGAACCAGCTCAACAGGTCCCATTTTCCGTCCGTCTTGTGCGTGAGCGGCGTCGGATAAAACGGCCCCTTCAGATCGGCCAGCGGACGCTTGTTGTAATCGAGATAATTGAACCGGCGGACCTTGTACGGGCAGTTGTTCGCGCAATACCGCGTGCCGATGCAGCGGTTGTAGGCCATCACGTTCAAACCTTCCTGGTCGTGGACGGTGGCGTTGACCGGGCAGACGTTTTCGCATGGGGCGGCCTCGCACTGCTGGCAAAGCATCGGCTGGTTCACCGCCTGCACGTCGTCAATCCACTCCGCGAATTGCTGCTCGTCGTCCTTCTGGAAGGCGTCCGACGGTTTTTCTTTTTTCGGATCGGCGGTGTAATAACGGTCAATGCGCAGCCAGTGCATTTCGCGGCCGCGCTGCACCTGGTCCTTGCCGACAATGGGAATGTTGTTCTCGCTCTGGCAGGCGAGCACGCACGTGCCACAGCCGACGCACGCGCTCAAATCCACCGCCATGCCCCACTGATGCAACGCCGTCTTCTTCGCCTCGTCGAGCGGGTTGGGATACAACGGCGCCACGATGGGCGGCTCGGTGCCGTGCATTTCATTCGCAAAACCCGGGTCCTTGGAAAATTCCGCCAGGTTCGCCTCGCGCACCGCCGGGCGTCCTTCCATGGACCAATGATGCTGCGTCGTCGCGAGCTGGCAAGTTTCGCCGGTCTTGCGCAACGTCGCACCGGTCTCAATGTATTTGCCGGTGAAAATTTTGCAGGCGTTGAAGCCGACGCCGGTGCCGACCCGCCCTGCCCTTTCGCGCCCGTAACCGAGCGCGAGCCCGAGCGAATAATCCGCCATGCCCGGCTGCGTCCAGATGGGGCCTTTGACGCTGCGCCCGTTCAGGGTGATTTCGACGACGTCGCCGTTCTGCACGCCGAGTTCACGCGCCGTCATGCGGCTGACGAGCACCGCGTTGTCCCAAGTCAGCTTGGTGACGGGATCGGGCAGTTCCTGCATCCAGCCATTATTCGCATAACGCCCGTCGTCCATCTTCGCGTCGCGATAGAAAATGACTTCCAGATTGTCTTTGTCCGCCGCCTTCATCTTGGGCCACTCTGACACCTGCGTCGTCAGGAAGGGAATTTCCGGAAACCTAATCGGTTTTAGCCCTGATTCTTTGAGATAACCGTCGAACAAGAATCGCTTCCAATCTTCCTCCGAACCCGTGAACGTCGAACGTACGATGTCATGAGGATTCGTTTGTGTTTCGCCGGCAATTCGCGCCAGAAATTCCAGTTCGGTCAATCCACCATCCAACGGTTGGATCAATGGCTGAACCGGCACCAGCGTGCCGTCACTCGTGGTCGCGTCACCCCACGACTCCAGATAATGCGCCAGCGGATAATGCCAGTCCGACTTTTCCGCCGTCTCGTCCTCGGAAAAACCCAGCCGGACGACGGTCTTCGGCTTTTCCTTGGGCGCCCAGTGCAAATTGTAAGCAGGATTGCCACCGAGAATGACCAGCGTGTCGTTCGCGCTGCTGTCAAGGTTCTTGAGGTCGGCGCGGGGACTTTCCGTCACCGGGAGCAGACTGAGCGTGTTCCCGATCGCGCCCATCGCGGCGTTTATTTTGCAGGCCAGCAAATGGACCTCCAACGGCTGGCGTTGGCCCGCGACGACCAGAAACTTGTCGCGGTTGTTGCCCATGTCATTCGAAAACTCCAGCAGCCACTTGAGCAGGTCTGTGTCTCCGCCGATTTGACCGCCTTCGTCCGCAATCCGGCCGGCAATCTGTTTGACGATTTCTGCCGGAACGCGCAGCCGGTGATCCGCGCTTGCGCCGGTGAGCGTAAACAGCGACTCGATGACGTAAAGCCGGCTCATGCCGCCCTCGGCATCCGGCCTGCGGCCTTTGACGAAACGCTGGATGTGATTGTGCGCGGCGTCTTCGCCGCCGATGAAATCGCAGTCGAGCGACAGGATGACCTTTGCCTTGTCGAAATGGTAAACCGGGCGAACCGGCCGGCCGAACGCCTGCGTCGCCGCGCGTTGGTGAATGCCGGAATCAATCGCGTCGTAGGTGAACCATTGTGATTTCGGAAACTTCTGGGCGATGATTTTCTGCAGCCGCGCCCGTGATGGCGAGGTGCTGCTTTCGGTAAGAAACGCCAAGCCTTCGCCTTGATTCGCCGCGAACTTCTTCGACAGATCATTCAGGAAACTCAACGCCTCGTCGCGCGAAACTGTTTTGCCGTCATGAGTGAAGCGCTTCGCGCGATCGGGGTCGTAGAGATCGAGAATCGAGGCCTGGGCGTAGCGGTCGGTGCCGCCGTTGCTGCCGGGGAATTTGGCGTTGCCTTCGATTTTAATCGGACGGCCTTCGTACGATTTGACCACCAGCGGAACTGCGCCGGTGCGCGTGGGCATGGCCGTCGCGTAATATTCCGGCTCGCCGTAAACGTAATTGTCCGGCTGCTGGCCGAACGGTTCCAGCTTTTCCTCCGGCCGGCGGCAGCCCGCGCCCATCACGCCCAGGCCCGCCAGCGCAAACGACGCGGACATGATCTTGACAAAGTGCCGGCGGGAAACACCGTCCTCAAATTCGCTCGCGCCCTGCGGGAACTCGCGATGCAGCCAGTCCTTGAACTCCGGCGTGTCGGCTAGCTCATCCAGGCTGCGCCAGTAACGCCGACCTGTAGGCGCCGAGGTGGCGAGGCGGACATCTCCGGAAGTATTGGCCGTAGCCTCCGCCTCCTTACGTCGGCGACCACTATTCTGGGCAGGCAAATTATGATTCAAATCATTCATCGGTGACACGCCGAACAGCTTTGCAACGATTCGATCTTCCAGTCGTGGACAAAGGCGGCGCCGTTGGTTCTTTGCATCCGCGCGGCCACGTCCGCGTTGGTGCTCCATTGCCAGCCCAGGTCCGTGACCTTGTCCGGCGGCCGGACGAACGCCGCCGGCTGGCGATGGCAATCGAGACAGAAACTCATGCTGAGCGATTTGGCGTGCCGGACCTCGCCCATCTGGTCAACGCGCCCGTGGCACTCGACGCAACTGAAGCCGCGGGCGACATGGACTTCGTGGTTGAAATAAACGTAATCGGGCACGATGTGGACCTGCACCCACGGGATGGGTTTGCCGGTGGCGGCGCTCTCGCGAACCGGCGCCAGACGGGGATCATCCTTGAGCACCAGGCTGTGGCAATTCATGCACGTGGACGCCGCCGGGATGCTGGAGAACCAGGATTTGTCCACGGTGTTGTGGCAGTAACGGCAATCCATGCCGAGCTGGCCGGCGTGAGTGGCGTGCGAGAACGGCACCGGCTGGACCGGTTCGTAACCGACCCGGGTGTATTTGGGCGTGCAGTAATAAGTGACACCCGCGGTCACCACCCCGCCGATCAATGCGAGGGCGGCGCCGACGGCCAACGGCAACCAGTTTGTCCACTTCGGAAAAATCGCTGACATCACGAACGACCGCTCATTCGGTCGATCTCCTTCGATTGAAAATTATCGGATGCACTTTCATCGTTTAGAATCACGAATGCAAAAGATGTTAATTCGGCGCGCCTTTCCTTCGCAAGAAAGTTTGTGAAATAATTCACGTTATTGGCTCCGGTTAAGCAGGCGGCGGACAAAATTAGCGTGTTCAGTCGGACGCCAGCGGGGGTTCGAACCGGCAGCCCTTTTGCAACCTGATGTCCATCTGTGGATTGCGCCGATAAGGCGGAAAATGATTGGAGTCAATTTGGCGTCTGGTCTGCGGCCGCAATGCATCGAGCCGCAGGCTCGACACTACGGCAGGAGAACCGCAATGCGCGGATCAATACTGCATGCGTTTGCGGCTGATGAACAACAGCAGCACCCCGCCGGTTATCGAGAGCAAAGTCACTCCAGGTTCGGGCGCGGGCAGAATGGACCCGGGAACGACATACAGGTCCGAAGAGGAAAAATTGTAGTTGTTCGGAAAATTGCTGGTCAGCAATTCGTAACCGAGGTTCACGGCAGAGCCATCCGGATTCGTCCCGCCGGGGACCATGGTGTTGAGATCGATTCCCACCAGGCTCTGCACAAGGGTGGAGGCCGCGCCGAGCTGGATGCCCACGCCGTACATTTGCGCGCCGGCATTCTCCAGGCACAATCCCGGAAAGTTGATGATCGTCCCCATCAGCGTGGCGGCGCCGGTGGCGGTGCTGATCTGGAACAAATGCGTGCTGGTGGCGTCCACTCCGCCGTCGGTGTCATAAAGCATGCCATCGTAGCCGAAACGGATGTTCTGGCCCGAATTGCCAATCACGCTGTTGTTGAAGCTGCCCACCAGGGTCGCGATGCCGGTGAACGGGTTGATCGTGTAAAGCGCGCCCTGGGTGGCTCCGTAAAGTGTTCCGTCGGGGGCAATCGCCAGCGATTCAATGCCGCCGACGTTGAAATTGAGGCTGGTCATGACCGCGCCGTTGTTGTTGTTAAGGGTAACGAGTGAAGTGGTGTTGATGATGCCGTAAAGCGTGCCGTCGGGGGCGGCGGCAATGTCATTGAACAGGGTTCCGCCTTCGCTGCCCAGTTGCGTGAAAGCGCCGGTCAACAGGTTGATGGTGCCAAACTGGTTGTTGCCCTGGTCGAATTGCATGGCATACGCCAACTGGCCAAAGGCGGTGACACCGGCAAACAACGTCAGCCCCGCCAGCAGGGCGATTGCCGCTTTGGAACACTTCCGGACAAAGTGTGCCGGGAACCCGATTGCCTCCGTCCGCCGGTGGTGAACGCAAACCGCCGGACAATTACTTTTCATAGGACACGGCTCTGGATTTATTGCATCGCCGGATCGTTATCGAATAACAACCGCGCTTGTGCCGCGTTTTCAAACACAAGCGCAGTCTAAGTCAATAAAGCTCCCCGATCCGATTAATCCCTGGTTGACGAACCAAGCACCCCTAATGCCATGAAATATCACAAGTTGTAAGTCGCTGAAATCAGCGTTGATAAGCGCGGCAAAACGGCGGCAGAATTTCCCGGCCCGCAATGATTAGTCAAGGAGATGTCACTTCCTGGTGAATTCTGTCTCAAAATTCGGCGGTCGTGATACAGCCGCAATGTGGCCCGGGGTTACCGGGTGCCGGTAACAATAAGACGGAAACGAAGGCGGCGCGAACCGGGTCCCCCAATGATGGTTTTCATGGGCAACAGGGATTCAAAAGCGTGTGACACGACCAAAACCGCGAGCCAATTCATTTTGTCTTCCGGCGCGGGATGTTTTATAAAACAGTCATGGCTTTGGACTATCGTCACCTGTCGCAAGGCGAGTTGGTCCGGTTGCTGGAGTTGCGCGACCGGCGGCAACGGAATCAGGCCCCCGCCCGCTCCAGGATCGATGAGGCCGAACGCTATCGCAGCCTGATGGAGCAGGCTGAGGACGGGATTTTCATCGCCGACAATCATGGATTTTTTCTCGAGGTGAACCTGAGCGGAGCGCGGATGCTCGGCAGGTCTCCGAAAGAAATCGTCGGCCGGCACGCCCGCGACTTCGTTGTGCCGGAGGACATCTCGGCGTTGGAGGCTGATCTGGCGGGATTGCGCCGGAGAAAGGTTTACCGGAACGAACGACGGCTCCGGCGCAAAGACGGCTCCATCCTCCAGGTTGAAGTGAGCGTGAAGAAACTGTCCGACGGACGCATTCAGGGCATTTTGCGGGACATCACATTGCGGAAACAAGCCGAGGAGTCGTTGCGACAGAGTGAAGAGCGTTTTCGCAGCTTTACCGCGGCGGCGTTCGAAGGCATCTGCCTGAGCGAAAACGGACGCATCCTCGACGTCAACGACCTGTTTGCCGCCATGTTCGGCTACGAGCATGACGAGTTGATCGGACGCGAGATTCTCACGTTGATCGAGCCGAAGTGGCGCCCGGTCATCGCGGAAAGAATCAGGACCGGGCAGGAAGTGCTGCTGGAGCATCAATTGCTGCGCAAGGACGGAAGTGTTTTTGAAGCCGAAGCCCAGTCCAAAGTGGTTTCCTGGCGGGGGCGGACGGTGCGGGTGACGGCGCTCCGGGATGTCACCGACCGCAAGCGGGCGGAACAGGCGCTGCGCGAGTCGGAGGAAAAATTCTCCAAGGCCTTTCGCGCCAGTCCGGATGGGCTGGCCATCTCGGAACTGGAGACCGGCCGTTACATTGAAGTAAACGAGGGTTACGGCAGGCTTTACGGCTACCGGCGCGAGGAAATGCTCGGGCACACTTCCTTCGAACTGGGCATCTGGGACAACCCGAAGGACCGGGTGCAACTCGTCGCCGGATTGGAGACGGCCGGAAATGTGCGCGATCTTGAAATGCGCACGCGCACCCGCGACGGCAGTCTTCGGATCATTCTCCTGAGCGCCGAATCCATTGAACTAGCCGGAAAATTGTGCCTCGTTTCCGTGCTGCACGACGTGACTGATCGCATCCAGGTCGAGCAGGCGTTGCGCGAGTCGGAGGAAAAGTATGCCAAGGCTTTCCGCAATTCACCGGACGCCGTCACCATCACCTGCCTGACCGACGGACGCATTATTGAGGCCAACGAGGGATTCCGGCGCATTTTTGGCCATCCGCCGGATGCGGTGGTTGGCCGTACCACGCTTGAACTCCAGCTTTGGGGCAATCCCGCCGACCGGGACAATATTCTCCGGGAGTTGCAGCAAACCGGCTTTGTGCGTGAATGGGAGCTGCCGTTCAGGAAGCGCGACGGCAAAACGGGTGTGGGTTTGATCTCCGCGGAGAAAATTGAAATCCATGGGATACCCTGCCTGGTAACCGTGGTGCGCGACGTCACGGAACGGAAGCAGGCCGAGGCGGCGTTGCGGGCCAGCGAGGAAAGTTTGCGGGCCACGGTTGAATACACCCCCTATGTGGGAGTGCAATGGTTTGATCGCCGGGGCCGCGTGATTTTTTGGAATCAGGCATCCGAAACCATTTATGGCTGGACCGCCGCCGAGGCGATGGGCAAGACGCTGGACCAGTTGATCCTGGCCCCGGCCGAGCAGGCCTTTTTTGAGAAGGCCTTGATACAAATCGAAAAGTCCGGCAAACCCGTCGGCCCGATGGAATTCCTGTTTCATCACCGCAACGGTTCTCCCGGCTTTGTTTTATCCACCATCTTCCGGATCCCGGCTTCCAACGACGAACCGCGATTCGTGTGCATGGACGTGGACATCACCGAACGCAAACGCGCCGAGGCCGAGCGCGAACGGGCCGTGGCCGGCGAACAATCGGCCCGCGCGGAGTACACCCTGCAACTCATCGAATCGCAGGAGGCCGAGCGCAAACGCATCGCCGCCGAATTGCATGACAGCCTCGGCCAGGACCTGTTGCTGATCAAAAACCGCGCGCAACTGGCGCTCGCCCCGGCCGCCCGGCCTTCTGAATTGCGCGAACAACTCGAAGGCATCAGCCAGCTCGCCTCCCAGTCCATCGCCGAGGCCCGCCGGATTTCCTATGACCTGCATCCGCATCAACTGCAGCACCTCGGCCTGACCCGGGCGCTCGAAGCGATGATGGACAGCACCACCGCCTCCAGCGGGATTGTTTTCCAGCACAAGCTGGACAACGTGGATGGCCTTTTCCTGAAGGACGCGGCGATGAATCTTTATCGCATTGTTCAGGAAAGTCTGAGCAACATCATCAAACATTCCCGCGCCCGGCAGGCCCACATCCGGCTGGAACGCGACGTGCATGAGGTGCAATTGCACATCCAGGACAACGGCTGCGGTTACAAAACCGGCGAACCGGTCCGGGGCGGCAAAGGTTTAGGCTTGAAAAACATCGCCGAGCGCGTCCGCATCCTCGGCGGCAAACTGAAAATCGATTCGCGGCCGGGCCAGGGCACGCGCCTCGAAGTGACCATCCCCATCGCCGATGGCGAATGACCGGCCGGATTTCCGGCTCGCCTTGACGCCACATTCGGGGCACATTCCGCCCACGAACAATGTCCGGGGAAATCAGAGTTTTGATCGTGGATGACCATCCGCTTTTTCGGAGCGGCTTGCGGCAGGTGGTGGAGTCCGACCCGCGCTTTGAACTCATTGGCGAAACCGGCGACGGCGAGGCGGCGCTGCGGATGATCCAGGAAAAAAAACCGGACGTGGCCATCCTGGACGTGAACCTGCCCGGCCTGAGCGGACTTGAAATTGCCCGGCGGCTGCAGGGCAAACGTCCGCCCGTGGGCCTCATCATGCTCACCATGCACAAGGAGGAGGAGATTTTCAACCGCGCCCTGGATTTCGGCGCGAAAGGTTTCGTGCTCAAGGAAAACGCCGTCGAGGAAATTGTCAAAGCCATCGTTGCCGTCTCCGAGGGCGAACATTATCTGAGTTCCACCATCTCCGGTTATCTGGTGCGCCGCCGCGGGCGCGCCGAAGCGCTGGCCGCCCGGAAACCCGGCCTCGATGATCTGACCAAGGCCGAGCGCCGCATCCTCAAGCTCATCGCCGAGAAAAAAACCAGCCGCCAGATCGGCGCGGAATTGTTCATCAGCCCGCGCACCGTCGAGGCGCACCGGGCCAACATCTGCGCCAAACTCGAATTGCGCGGGAGCCACAGCCTGCTGCAATTCGCCCTCGAAAACCGCTCGGCCATTTGAAGCCTCGCTCGTCGGGAAGTCCGTTTTCAAACGCGGGGCGAAGCTTTCCACGGCACATTCCTCCGTATTCCCACCTAGAAAAACCGGTGGACCTGCGTAGCCCAAAATACGGGGGCCCAACAATTTCACCGCGACCATTCCTCAGGCATAATGTACACAGTGATGATTGGAGTTTGTTAGAGATATGCGATTGATGATTGTGGACGACCATGCGCCGGCGCGGGAAATGATCCGGCAGTTTCTGGCGTTGCCGGGGGTGACTTTTTGCGAGTGCAGCTCGGGCGAGGAAGCCCTGCAGCGCGTGCGCGAGTTCAAGCCGCACTGGGTCACGATGGATATGAGCATGCCCGGCCTCAACGGCTTTCAAACCACCCAGGCGCTCCGGGCCGAACATCCGGCCGCCCGCGTCATCATCCTGACCAGCTACCCGGAGGAGCATTACCGCCAGCTTTCCCGCGAGGCCGGCGCCGTCGCCATCATCCAAAAGGACAATCTCATGGCCTTGCACATCATGCTGGCACGGGAGATGGGCCAATCCCCTGCCCCGACGCCATCGGCCGCCGGCTGACCAACTGGATCATGTTCACCATTCCTTGCACCCGGCGCATCCTCCTCGTGGACGAAGACCTCGAGTTGCGGACCGTGCTGGGTTTGCTGCTGGCGGGTGAAGGCTACGACATTTGTCAGGCCGACAACGGAGAACAGGCGATTGCCCTTTTTTGCCGCCGCCCGCTCGACCTGGTCATCACCGAGTTGAAGCTGGGCGGACAGGACGGTTTTGAAGTCATCGTGGAGATGCAGCGGGAACTGGTATGTGCCCGGTTCATTGCCGCCGCCCGGACCGGCTGGCTGCCCGTTGAGGTTTGCTCCCGCGTGGCGGAACATCTCGGGGCGCATAGCGTGCTGATGAAACCGTTTTCGCCCCGCCAATTTCTGTCCGCCGTGCGTTGCGCCCTCGGCGAAACCGATGGCCACCCGCACTCGTTCATCCCAAACATTGTGGTCGCCGCTTCGCGTTCTCCCTTGCCGGCCACGATTGAAACCACGGGAACCTTCCGGACCGCAGCTCCCTCCGGCAACTGCACCCGCACCTTGCGCCGATGGCGCCGGGGAACAGGGAGAATTCCTTGAACCTGGGACGGGTGATTATTGTGTAAAACCGTTTCCGCAAGGGAACTGTCCCCATGCCTCCTGCAGATGGCACGGAAAGATGATTAAAACCATATGCGATTGATGATTGTTGACGACGACGCCGGAACGCGGGACATCATCCGCCAGTTCATGGCGCTGCCAGGCGTGACCGTTTGCGAGTGTGCCTCGGGAGACGAGGCCTTGCAGCAAGCGCGTGAGTTCAAGCCTCATTGGATCACGATGGATGTGATCATGCCCGGCCTCGACGGCTTCAAGTCCACCGAAGCCCTCCGGACGGAACATCCCTCGGCGCGCGTCGTCATCGTCACCGGACATAACGAACCGCATTACCGCCAGCTTTCCCGCGCGGCCGGTGCCGTCGCCCTCATTCCCAAGGACAATCTCATGGCCCTGCGAATCATGCTGGCGCGGGAATTGGGCGATGGCGGTCTGACCCGGCTTTCCGCCACCGACTGACTTGCCGGCAATAGGGTTTGATGTTCCCCTGCCCTATTTCTTCTCCGTCCACCTTCATTTCATTTCGGCGCGACAAGGCGGGGCGAACGGCAGCCGGTCCTTCTTGCGATACGCCAGTCCCTGGAATTGCGCCACCAGTTCGCCCTGGTCGTCCTTGATTTCCACAGAATACGCACCGACCTTGAAGTTCTTTGACACTTCCCGGGCCTCGGCCCAAAGCGTGCCGGTGGTGGCGGCTTTCATGAAGGTGATGCTCACGTTGAGGGCCACCGATACCGTGCCGTGCGAGTTGCAAGCGGCGGCAAAACAAAAATCCGCCAGCGTGAAGATGGCTCCCCCATGGACCGTTCCCAGCCCGTTCCAATGATGCGGATGCAACTTCATCTTCGCCCTGGCGTTGCCATGCCCCGCTTCGAGCAGTTCGATGTTGTTGCGCTCGGCAAACCGGTCGCCTTTAAAAAAATCCTTGATTTCTTTCATGGTAAATACTCCACTTTCTAATTTGTAGGAGCCGACGTAAGGAGGCTCAAACTTCACGTCAACCGCCAATCGAAGCCTCGTTACCTCGGCTCCTACAGTGCTGCCGGATGAGTCCGGCGGTGCACTTGCTTCACCCCACAACTCTCAACTCTCAACCCTCATCTTCCCCTACCCCTTGAGCCTCCGGCTCAACTCTTCGCTGCCGACGGTGTTGATCTTCCGGTCCTTGAGCACCGACAACGCCGCGTTCGGGTCGCTGAACCGGAACAGCAGCAGCGCGTGGCCGCTCCGGGTCCGGCCGGTGAGCGAGTAGGCGTATTCGACATTGATGCCCGTGCCTTCGAGCGCGTCGAGAATCGCCGCCAGCCCGCCCGGCTCGTCCTTCACTTCCAGGGCGATGACGTCGTTGACTTTGACCGCAAAGCCGTTCCGCTGCAACAGCCGCTTTGCCTTGTCGGTGTCCTCGACGATGAGGCGAAGGATGCCGAACTCGCGGGTGTCGGCCAGTGAGCAGGTCTGGATGTTGATGTCGGCCTTGGCCAGCAGCCGGCACGGGGCACTCAGCGCGCCCGGCTTGTTTTCCAAAAAAATGGAAAGTTGTTTGATTTTCATAGGTTCACCTTTCCCGGGATTACAGGATGCGTTTGTCGAGGACGCGTTTGGCCTTGCCTTCGCTGCGTTGCAGGGTGCGCGGCGCCACCAGCTTCACGGCGGGATGCAGGCCGGTGATGCCTTCGATGGAATGCGCGATGCGTTTCTTCATCTGTTCCATGGCGCTCACGGTGTCGCTGAAGGCGTCGGCGGTCACTTCCACCTGCACTTCCAGCGTGTCGAGGTCTTTCTGCCGGTCCACGATGATTTGATAGTGCGGCAGCGTGCCTTCCACCTTCAGCAACGCAGCTTCGATCTGCGACGGGAACAGGTTCACGCCGCGGATGATGAGCATGTCGTCGCTGCGCCGGCCAATGCGTTTGATGCGGCGGAGCGTGCGCCCGCAGGCGCAACGGGTGGGTTCGAGCGCGGTGATGTCGCGCGTCCGGTAGCGGATCATGGGCATGGCGCGTTTGCAGAGCGTCGTGAGCACCAGTTCGCCTTCCATGCCGTCCGGCAGCGGCTCGAGTGTCTTCGGATCAATAATTTCCGGATAGAACAGGTCCTCGAAGATGTGCGGTCCGGCTTGGTGGGTGCATTCGTTGGCCACGCCCGGGCCAACGATTTCAGACAAGCCGTAAATATCGTAGGCCTTGATGTCGCTGCCGGCCTCGATGCGTTCGCGCATGTCTTCGGTCCACGGTTCGGCACCGAACACACCGATGCGCAGGGGCAGTTCCTTCATGTTGATTCCCATCTCGCCGGCGCGGTCAATCAGGTGCAGGAAATAACTCGGCGTGCAGCAGACGACGGTGACGCCGAAATCCTTCATGATCATGATCTGGCGATCAGTGTTGCCGCCGGAAATGGGAATGACGCTGGCACCGAGCGCTTCCGCGCCGTAATGCAGGCCGAGGCCGCCGGT